>CAMOOA010000033.1 GCA_946621045.1 uncultured Erysipelotrichaceae bacterium | reverse complement strand
ACAGATTTTCCTGTTTCGGATCATCGACCATAATGTCATTCTGGCAGACGACCCATACCATGGAGTTGTAATTGGACGATGCTTCATTGACCGCATTCAGCGACTTTTCACGTCCGACTTCAATCATGACATCCTGTCCCGGGAATACAACGATTCCGCGTGTGCAGATAACCGGAACACGATAATGCTGTGAATTGTTAATTGCCATCTGAACCCTCCTTTTCTGACTCAAATCTTACAAAATAAGACGCAGGGGCGTCTTATTCTGTCATCTGGTAATGTTCTGATCAGGCGCGGGCAGCGTGCTCTTTGACAAACTCGCTTGCCTTCTGATTCAGGATGTCCTTTTTGAGGAGATCCGAATCTACGACATGGCGTACCTGGTCGGCTTCCATGTTGTAGGCTTCCGCAAGCTTGTTGATTTCCGCTTCCACTTCCTCATCGCTGACTTCCATCTGCTCGTTCTTTGCGATGGCAGAGAGGATGAGACGGAGACGGACATTGCGTTCCGCTTCTTTCATGTAAGTATCCCGGAGCGTCTCTTCCGTCTGGTTGATCATCTTGAGATACTGACTCGGCTGCATTCCGTACTGGGAGATCTGTGTCTCGAACTGGCGTACCATGCTCATGGCTTCATCTTCCACCATGACATGCGGCAGATCGATCTCTGCACTCTCGCTTAGTGTTTTGAACAGTTCTTCATCCGCCTTGCGCTCGGCCTGTTCCCTGCGGCCGTTCTCAAGACGTTCCTTTACAACCCTGCGGAGGTCATCAACGTTCTCAACGCCCGGAGCGTTCACATCCTTCGCAAAGTCATCATCCAGTCCCGGAAGCACCTTACGCTTGACTTCATTTACCTTGACCTTGAAGATCACTTCCTGACCTGCGAGTTCCTCGGAGTGGTAGTCCTCCGGGAATGTAAGTGTCAGTTCCTTTTCTTCGCCGGCCTTTGCGCCGATCAGCTGCTCTTCGAAGCCCGGAATGAAGGATCCGCTTCCGAGACGGAGGTCATAGCCTTCTGCCGTACCGCCGTCAAATGCAACGCCGTCCTTCAGACCTTCATAATCGATATTGACGGTATCACCGTCTTCCGCAGCGCCTTCGACAGTTTCCATATCCGCATAGGTTTCACGCATACGGTCGATCTCTTTGTTTACATCTTCATCGCTGATCTCAACCGCTTCCATGTTATACGCAAGACCCTTGTACTCGCCGAGTTTGACTTCCGGCTCCACATAGAACTCGAATACGAGATCCACGCTCTCATCGCTCATGTTGCGGAAATCGAGAGACGGACGGCTTACCGGCTCCAGGTTCTGTTCCTTGAGCGCCGCAAACAGCCAGTCATTGGCATTGCTTTCAATTGCCTCATAGCGTTCCTGTTCCTTGCTTACATAACGGCGGAGAATCTTCTCCGGCGCAGATCCCTTCCGGAATCCCGGAACAGTCACATTCTTTGCGACTTTGTTAAACGCCTTCCGGCATGCATTTTTCCATTCGTCTCCGCTTACAGTGACAACGAGTTCACCGAGGGAATGCTCTTTTAACGTCCATTCTGACATACAAATAACTCCTTCTGTTTATGAATAACCTGAAACAGTATATCAGTTTTTATGCATCAAGGCTACCTCATAAATATGCGAATATTACAGGCAGTTTCATGAGCTTTTAGCACTCATTTCACCTGTCTGCTAATGCATGATATCATGCTGGTTTAGCACTGTCAACAAATAAGTGCTAATTCTGTATTTCTGCCTTGGAAAACAAAAAACCGTCCCGATTTTCAGGACAGTTTATGAACGATCGCAGACTGATAATCCGATTCCAGTTCTCCGAGACGGCTTTCCAGGCCCATGGAATGCAGCACCTCGCTGACGCATTCCCTGGCAAGATCGGCGCCCTCCTGCATCTCATAGCTCAGCGGGAGTGCATTGTAGCACCGCTGAACCAGCAGGGACCGCGCCATTTCCGCAAGCGAAGGATCCTTCGCAAGCCATGCCGTGATCAGCCTGTGTGCTTCCAGGAATCCGCCGCTCTTTGCGACCGGGGTTACGGCATCCCCGTAGAACGTGTATTCAATCCCGTTCCGTACGACCGTGAATTCTTCTCCGACTTCCTGTTCCGCCAGCGCATCGATCAGCAGGGATGCCGCTTCCGGCTGCGGATCTTTGGACAGCCAGTCACGCAGTTCAGCGGCGACAGACCGCAGGTTGCGGTCGCACAGTGCCGATACTGCACGAAGCTGACTTTCCGGCTTTCCCTTCAGCCGGCGCAGAAGCGCTTCCGTGGAAAGTTCTCCCGGCTCACGCCGTTCCGAAGCCTGAAAGCGCAGGTCCTTCTGCAGGGAACGGAGTTCTTTTTCGATCTCTGCGGGAATATACGGCATGGAAAGCTCCCGTTTCAACAGATATGCCGCTTCCTCCTGACTGCCTTCGGCGATTGCACAGCGTATCTCATTCAGTATTTCATCATAATAACTCATGGTTTCTCCTGAAAAAAAACCATCGATTCCTCGATGGTTAATAGCGTCCTCGAACGGACTCGAACCGTTGACCGTCCGCTTAGAAGGCGGGAGCTCTATCCAGCTGAGCTACGAGGACAGCGCAATTACTATAACAAATCCGGTTTCCGAATTCAAGGAAACGTACGGCGAAACGTTCGTACTTCTTCCCCTTCCAGTTCAATGATCATGAACGAGGGGTCGGAACCGTCCCGGTTATGCCAGATACTTCCCGGGTTCAGACAGCGCACGCCGTCCTCCACCGTATCGTAGTAGATATGCGTATGGCCGAACAGCGCAATATCACAGTTCCGCTGTTTTGCGGCAGCCGCAAGGAATCCGTAGGAGCCGATATAGACAAGCCGTGTCCCGTGCGTCAGAAAGATCCGGTGGGATCCGATTTCAAGTACCCGGAAGTCCGGCACATCATAAAAATCATTGTTTCCCCTTACCTGCGCATAAGGACCGTAACGCCGCGCCGGCTGTCTGGAATCTCCGCAGTGCAGAAAGTAGTCCGCATCCGGAAACATGGACGGAAGCTGCCGGATGGGATCCATCGTCCCGTGGTTATCCGAAACACATACGATTTTAATCAGGTCGTGATCTGCCATATCCGCATTATACGGGAAACTGTGGAAAATACGAGAGAAAATAATATAATATTTTCAGGAGAATGATGCCTATGAGATTCAGTCTGTACCCATATAATTATTATGTTCTGTATGCGGCAGTCGCAGTGACCCTGATCTTCCTGGTAAAAACGGGAGGCGCCGCACTGAAGACGCTGAAAGCACTGAAATCCCTTCCCCTGAGTGATATTAAGACAGCCCTTGAAACGGTAAAGAAGAAGACGGCGGAATCCGGCGCCGTTGCCAAAAAGACAGCGGACGGTCTGAAAACCGTTGTTCTGGCCACCGTCATCCTGAAGGCGCTGAACAGATATTCCGACAAGGAGGAACACAACGCCGTAAAGCGTGTAACCAAAGCCGCAACTTCCCTTGCGAAGGATACCCGCTCCAATCTGCAGCTGATCAATGCGGTTCGAAAAGGAATCTGATAAAAAAACATCTCAATTCGGAGATGTTTTTTACTGTGCCGGAGCGGTTTCTCCGGTCTGCTTGATCTGCGCCTTGTACCGCGCAAAGGTCAGACCGCTGTCGTGAATCGTCTTTGCAAGATCAATGCCGACAAACCGGTAATGCCACGGCTGGCTTGCATGCGATGTGATGGCTTCATCATCGGTATTCCAGGTCTGGATAAATCCGTATTTCCAGGCATTGGCGGAAAGCCAGGAGGACTGAATGGTCTTTGCGAATGCATCATCCGGCAGACCGTCTACGGAAAAATCCACCGCAAGGCCGAGCTGATGCTCATCATGTCCCGGCGGAAATACGGAGAGAATCTCACTGTCAGCGGATTCTTCCTGCGCAGCGCGGTACTGTTTTGCCTGTTCGCTGTAGGATACGTATCCCTGTACGATCTGAAGACCTGCACAGGCATGCTGGGAGGAAAGCGAAGTCTTTATATTACTGCAGAGCGCCAGCAGCGGCTGCTGGACTTCTTCGCGGACTTCAATGTGCGCCCCGCCCTTCACCGGTATCTCTTCCGCAAGCGGCTGCGTTGCGGGTGTCCGTGAGCTGACCGTATGGTCCCTGTCGAGATAGGCATCGATATTCATCGCAAGCGGAATCAGAACAACGCCGTCTGCACTTTCATTGCGGATCCACCGGGAGACATCCTCATAACGGTAGTTGTTTTCCGCAAGATAGTTCTCAAGTTCTTCCACGGACATGATGGAGCGTGTTTCCTCCACCATATCTACGATGTCTTTCGGGCTCTTGTCCCACTGGCTGTCGGAAAGCTTCTTGTACTCCGCCGCATGATAAATGGAAAACCCTTCTTCCTGGATATAGGCGATAAACATGTTGGGCGGAATGCTGTATTCGATAATATATTCAATTTCTTCCTGCGTAAGATATTTCCGGATCAGTTCCTTGCTGGTCTTGTCCTTGAACGGGTAACGCGCCAGAGAATCAGACTGCAGATGGAACAGCAGGATGCAGCAGGCAGAAAAAAGAATGATCACGGAGACAAATACCGCGGTCCACTTCTTCTTTTCATTTCCTTCGAGTGTTACAGTTTCATGCATCGCAGAAATTATATCATTGTTCATGGAGCGCCTCATATAGTTTCTGTGCAGCAGCTTCCGGCACTACTTCCGCAAGCTGTTCCGGCGTTGCCTCACGCATTGCCGCAATACTGCCGAACCGGCGGCGCAGCGCCGTCTTCCGTTTCGGACCGATGCCTTCAATATCATCAAGAACGGAGCGCGTCTGCGATTTGGAACGGAGTTTCCGGTGGAAGGAAACCGCGCAGCGGTGCACTTCATCCTGCATGCGCGTCAGCAGAAAAAACAGGGAGCTGTCCTTCGGCACATCAAGCACCTGACCGTCGGTATCCATCAGCGCATTGGTATTGTGCCGGTCATCCTTCACAAGACCCATGATCTTGATCTGATCCGAAAGTCCGAGCCCGCCGATAATTTCATTCGCGGCCTCGATCTGGGTCCAGCCGCCGTCCACGAGGATTCCGTCCGGCATGCGGCTGTTTTCCTTAAGCAGGCGGAAATACCTGCGGTAAAGCACTTCTTTCATGGAATCCACATCGCTGTTTGCGGTATGAAGCTTATACAGCCGGTAATCCTTGCGGGACGGCTGTCCGTCTTCGTAAACCACAAGCGCCGCAACCGTATTCGTTCCGGAAATATGGCTGTTGTCGAACAGTTCCACGCGGCGCATTTCTTTTCCGGCAAGCTGATTCAGCTGGTCAACCGCTTCCGCAGTTGCGCTTTCCTGACGTTCCACAACGCTGAACTTCAGATCCAGCTGCTTTTTCGCATTGTCGGTGCACATTTCAATAAGCCGGCGCTTGTATCCGCGCATCGGCTGCGTAACGCTGACGGAAAGCACTTCCGCAAGCTCATTCACGGAATCCTTCGACAGAAATGCCGGTACAAAGAGTTTTGCGGAGGGATGGTCCGAATAGTACTGCACAAGGAACGAAACAAATTCCTCTTCCGCATCGCCGTACAGCGGTGAAAGACGGAATTCCTTGTTCAGGACCACTCCTCTGCGGACAAGAAGGCCGGTAACCGCCAGATAGCCGCGGTCGGTATACCAGCTGAACACATCGAAATTGCCCATCGAGTCTTTTTCAATGTTCTGCGTATCCGCGGTAATACTGCTGATGCTGTCAAGAAGATTGCGGTATTCCGCCGCCTGTTCAAATTCGAGATTCATGGAAGCTTCCTGCATCCTGGCGGTAAGCTCCTTCCGTATATCTGCCGTGTCACCGTTGAGAAAAGCGGTGACGCGGTCTGTCATGTCACTGTATACCGAAGGATCCACCGGATACTCACAGGGGCCGAGACACTGTCCGAGATGATAGTACAGGCAGACCTTTTCCGGAATCCGCGAACAGCGCCGGAACGGATACAGTGTCTGCAGGAGCTTCTGTGTTGTCCGCGCCGCCGAGGCATCGGGAAAGGGACCGAAGTATCTTGCCTTCCGGTCCTTCTTCATATCCCTTGCAATCATCAGCCGCGGATATTCTTCGGCCGTAAGCTTGATATAGGGATATGTACTGTCATCCATGAACTGGATGTTGTATTTCGGGCGGTGCTTCTTGATCAGATTGATCTCGAGCACGAGCGCTTCCGTCTCCGATGCAGTCACGATGAAATCGAAGTCCTCGATTTCAGACACCAGTTTCGTCGTCTTGAAATCGTGGGCTCCGGTAAAGTACTGATTCACGCGGTTATGCAGATTCTTTGCCTTTCCGACATAAATGATCTCACCATGCCGGTCCTTCATCTGATAGCTGCCCGGTGAATTCGGAAGATTCGTAAGTTTTGCCCTGATATATTCTTTATCCATGCGGTCAGTCTTTCATTGTTACAACCGTTGCGCCGGTCCCGCCTTCACTCGGCATCCCGTAACGGTAGGAGTCGATCGAGCGGTCCTTCGCAAGAACATCCTGCACCAGTTTGCGCAGCGTGCCGGTTCCTTCGCCGTGAATGATCCGGAAGGTCTTCAGCCGGCACAGTTTCGCGGAATCCAGATAATCCAGCAGTTCTTCCTTTGCCTCGTCCGCCCGCATTCCGATGAGATTGCATTCCATGGAGATCGTTTCGGGAATCTCAATGGAACTGACCGGTGCCGGTATCGTCACCGGTGCGGTTTTCGGAAGCTTCTTTCTTGTATGGCGGATCTTATCCGCACTCAGCCGGATCTCTCTTCCGTTCAGCAGTACGCGGATTTCCTTCTTCCGGATACTGACGATTTTTGCGAGTGCCCCGCTGCTGCGAAGTTCGACGGTTTCTCCCGGTTCAAACGGCCGCTCTTCATCCGCTTCCGTTTCCTCTGTTTCCGCCGCGATATCATCGAGACGGTGCTTCTGCGCCAGAAGTTCATGGTATTTCACCCTGCCGGCATTGTCCCGCAGATCCTTAATGATGCGATCCGCTTCTTCCTTGGCGGATTCTCTGATCCGGGATGCCTCTTCCTTCGCTTCATCCAGCAGGACTTCGCGCCGTCTAGAGATTGTATCTTTTTCGTCTTCCAGCGTTTTCTGATATTCCTTGATTTTCGCAAGCCGCTGATCGAGTTCCCGCGTCTTTACTTCCGCATCCATCAGCTGCTTTTCAAGACGCGCTGCCATGCCCTCTTCCTCGCTGGTCGCCTGCTGTTTCAGAAATTTGGCATAATTGACGACCGAGGACGGCAGTCCGCACCGCTCCGCCACAAGCAGCGCATTGCTTTCGCCGGTAATGCCCTCCAGATAACGGTAGGTCGGGCGCAGTGTTTCCGTATCAAACTCCACCGTCGCGACAAGAATATCATCATGCCGGCGGCCGTAGGCTTTCAGGCGGCTGTAATGCGTCGTCGCAATTACCGTGACATGACGGCGGCGAAGCTCATTCAGCACCGCAATGGCGAGGCTTTCTCCTTCGCGCGGATCCGTACCGCTTCCGATCTCATCGAGCAGCACAAAGGAGTTTTCGGTTGCCTCCCTCAGCATCTCCGCCTGTTTTTCGACATGGGCGGAAAAGGAACTGAGCGAACTTGCGACCGACTGATCATCCCCGATATCCGCAAATACCCGGTCAAAAAACGGTACTTCCGCTTCTTCTGCGGTAACCGGCATTCCGCTGTAGGTCATCAGTGTAAACAGGCCGAAGATCTTCATCGACACCGTTTTCCCGCCGGTATTCGGTCCGGTGATCAGAAGCGTCCGGTACGGTTCCTTCAGCTGATAATCGTTTTTCACCGCAGTTTCTTCGGGGATCAGCGGATGTCTTGCCTGTTTGAAACGGAAGGTGCGGTTTTCATTCAGTTCCGCCGCACATGCGTTGTTTCTTACACCCCATTCCGCCCGCGCAAAAATACTGTCGAGCAGCGCAATGGTCTCAAGATCTCCCTGCAGTTCATCCGCCTTTTCGCCGACCTGCTTTGAGATTTCATTCAGGATGCGGGAGATTTCCTCCTCTTCTGCAGTTTCGAGCTCCAGCCGGTGATTGTTGGCATGCATGAGCACCGAAGGTTCGATATAACTGGTCTGTCCGCTCTGGGAGTCCCCGTAGACGATACCGCCGAAGCGGTTCTTTTCACTGGCATGCACAAGAATGACGGTCCGGCCGTTCCGGGTCGTCACAATGGAGTCGACCATGGAATCCGGATGTCTGGAGCGAAACTGTTCCACCGCCTCCTCAATCTGTTTGTGCGCCTTCCGCAGCGACCGCCGGATATCGGACAGTGCGGCGCTTGCGCTGTCTTTCACTTCGCCGTATTCATTGATGATGGATGAGATGCGGGCGGAAAGCTTTTCCTGCGGCGTAAGTGTTGTAAAAAGATCATTCAGTTCCTGATGCGGAACTTCACGGATCGCATCCTCATAGGCAAGAACCGTCTGAATCGACCGGATCAGGTTCAGTACTTCCAGCAGCTCATGTGCGGTCAGAGACCGCCCTTTTTTTACATGGGAAAGAAGACTCCGGATATCACGGAATCCCTCCAGGGGAATGCCGCCGAACCGCACACAGGCTTCCATGGCTTCATACAGCCGCTGCCGCTCCCTGCGGATAACAATCTTCTCATACACCGGAACAAGACCGGAAACGATGTCCCGGCCGGGTTCACTGATACAGAAATCCGCCATCTGGGAGCGAATCCGTTCAAATTCAAAACTGGAAAGCAGACTCATTCCGTTGTTACACTCTCTTCCGCTGCCGGCGCATCCTTCGGGGCTTCCGGATCATCCGGCATGGCCTCGACGGCAGGCGTCGGTGTACTTTCTTCCGCAGCCCCGCCTTCATCCGGCAGATTCTCTTCCGGGGCAGGAGTTTCCGTAGTCTCCCCCGCCGGATTGATTCCGTGATCGCTCAGCCATTCCCCGATCACTTCTTTGTCCTGATCGCCGAATTCCGTAACTTCCTGATACAGACCGCTGATGGTTTCTGCGGCATTCACCGGACCGGCAAGTTCGGTTACTGCGCCGGTAACGGTTTTGGTGACCGTTCCGAGCAGAGACTGATCCGTGACATCCTTACCATTTTTAAAAAATGGCATATTGAGAATGACAGTGATTACGATCACCCAGACAGTAGCACTCACAAGACCGAGAACTCCGCCCAAAAGACCGCTTACTTCCTTGATCACCGGAAGACCGGACAGCCCCGAACAGAGTTTCTCGAGAATCACAAACAGCAGCCGGATCACAATAAACAGCGCTATAAACCAGATCACCTGATTCAGATGACTGTAGAGCGCATCACCGACGCCGGGAATATCCCGCATCGGAATCAGATCTTTCGGCCAGAGATTGTAATAACCCGACGCAAAGGAACAGTACCGCCAGGCCGCAAGAAAAGAAACAACCGTTCCCAGCGCAGAGATCACCTGCATGAGCAGGCCGCGCTTTGCGCCGCGGATCATGAAGATCACATATAGAACCAGTACGGCAATATTGATATATGCCGGCTTAAACATACCTGTATCAATCGTTATCATGTCTTCTATCTTACTCCAAACCGGCCGTAAAAGAAAAAGATCCGGTCCCGCAGACGAACCGGATCAAAACTGATTCTTACTTTTCGTTGAATTCAAACAGTGCGCATCCGTATGCAGGGAGCGGATAGGAAATATGATAGTCTTTTCCGTCGCACTCACCCTTTACGGCCTTAAATGCGGTTTCCTTCTCCCGTTCCGGGGTAATCGCACCCTGCTCATCCAGCAGGAGTTTGTAGGTGCCCTTCACCGGAACGCCGACCATGTAATCATCACGCTCCATCGGCGTCATGTTCACGACAAACAGCAGGTTCTTCTTGCCGGATTTTCCGCGGCGCACAAAGGAGAAGATGCTGCGGTCACGGTCATCCGCATTGATCCACTCAAAGCCTTCCCAGGAATCATCCAGTTCATACATGGACGGATGGGAACGGTAGATATGAAGCAGATCGCGCATGAACAGCAGGACGCTGCGGTTCAGCGGTTCATCGCAGAGCCACCAGTCAAGTTCAACATTCTCATCCCACTCATGGTACTGGGCAAAATCCTGACCCATGAACAGGAGCTTCTTTCCGGCATGACCGAACATGAAGAAGTATCCGCATTTGAGATTTGCGAACTTATCGACTTCATAACCCGGCATCTTGTTGATCATGGAACACTTCAGATGAACGACTTCATCGTGGGAAAGTACCAGAA
>CAMOOA010000032.1 GCA_946621045.1 uncultured Erysipelotrichaceae bacterium | reverse complement strand
TTTCTTCGGTCAATGAGACGGTCATCCGCTCGCAGGCGATGATCCATACACCGGTGCCGCCGGTGAAGCCGACGGACCGTATTCTGACACATCCGGTTTACATGTTCATTCCGTTCGGCATCCGGGAATTTGAACCGCTGGAAGCGCAGCTTCGTCATGTGAAGTGCACACGGTGGAATGCGCATGATGCGATTGATGTATTTCATGAAGATGCCGGCAAGGAAAAAGGGATGCGCGCATGGATGGAGCGGCATGGAATCGACCGTGCAGAAACTGCCGCATTCGGTGATGCGATGAATGACAGCACGATGCTTGAAACCGCAGGTCTTGGTGTTGCGATGGGAAACAGTACGGAAGAACTGAAATCGATCGCAGATTATGTGACGGATGATATTGATGACAACGGAGTCGCCAATGCCCTGAAACGGCTTGGTATTCTCTGACCGGAAAGAGAGAACAGCACATGAACTATAAACGGATAGCCGCAGGACTGCTTGCCGTACTGTGCCTGGCAGGATGCGGAAAAAAACAGCCCGTGATGGAAGACGGAGTGGTCCTCGACCCTTCACAGGATACCGAAGCTCCAGAGCCGGAAACCGATCCGGACCGGAAGCGGGCGGCTGCGATTGCGGAAGGGCTTACCGCAAAGGAAAAAATCGAACAGCTGCTCGTCTTCAGTATCTATACCTATAACGGAGCTCCGTTTCTGGAGATGAATCCGGAAGTGGAGGCAATGTTTGCGGACCATCAGTACGGCGGTATCATTCTGTTTGATGAAAACATGGCAGATGTCGGACAGACCGCAGCGCTGAACTATGACCTGCAGGCAGCCGCAGTACAGAACAGCGGCATTCCGCTTCTGATCGCGGCGGACCAGGAGGGCGGTTATCTTCTGCGGGGAACCGGCGTGACCGATACCCCTGGTAACATGGCGCTCGGTGCGTCCGGACAGCCGCGTCTTGCGGCCTCGGCAGCCTCCATCCTTGCGACGGAACTTGCGGCGATGGGCTTCAATACCGACTTTGCGCCGGATGCCGATGTCAACAGCGAACCGGCCAATCCGATCATCGGGATCCGTTCGTTCTCGGACGATCCGCTGGCGGCTGCTTCCTTTGCGTCGGCTTTTGCGGACAGTCTGATGGAAAACGGCATCGCCGCCTGCGGGAAACATTATCCCGGTCACGGCAATGTCGCAACTGACAGCCATACCGGTCTGCCGGTTTCCAATCTGACCATTGAAGAACTGCATAATAATGATCTGATTCCGTTTGCCTCGCTTGCCGGAGGACATGCGGATATGATCATGACCGCGCATATCTGTTATCCGAATGTGGAAACAGAAACCTATATTTCAAAGCTTGACGGCAGTGAGATTACTCTTCCGGCAACGCTGAGTCAGACGCTGGTTCAGGACATCCTGCGGGGGGAACTCGGCTTTGACGGGGTGGTGACCACCGACAGTATGATGATGGGTGCGCTGCGGGATCATTTCGATCCGATCGATGCGGCGGTGCTCGCATTGAATGCCGGCGTGGATCTTCTGTTAATGCCGATGGATGTATGCGATGCGGCGGCGCAGGCGAACCTTGATCAGTATGCGGAAACGCTTGCCGGACTGGTCGGAGACCGGATCAGTGAAGAACGTCTGAATGAGGCGGTCACCCGTGTCCTTACGATGAAGGCAAGGCGCGGGATTCTCGACTGGACTGCCGGTGATAAGGCGGCACTGGTTCAGAATGCGGAAACATTCGTCGGAAGCGGCGCAAATCTTGAAAGCGAGCGGGCAATCGCAGACCAGTGTGTCACCGTTGTAAAAAACGACAGCGTGCTTCCCTTAACCGGCAGCGGACGTGTTCTGCTTGCGGGCATTCAGGAAAGCCAGCGCGCTTCCCTGGAAGAAGGCTTCCGGCGTCTTGCGGGAGAGACGGAATATACGGCGGATTTTATCAATCTGTCCTACGGCAGAAACATGCCGGGCAGTGTTTCCGGCTATGATGCGGTGATCGTAACGTCCTGGCTCAATAACATGTCCCAGTTTGATCCTGCGGAATCGGTAATGATTCCGCAGATCCGGGCACTCATTCAGGAGGCTCATGCGGAAGGAATTCCATGCATTGTAATATCGACGGAGCTTCCGTATGACTTGTCCTGTTATGACAGCGCAGATGCGCTGCTTGCGGTCTATAATCCCATCGGACTGCGATACAGCGAATCCGGTGCGGTAACCGGCGCAGTCGGACCGAATATCCCGGCAGCGCTGGATATCATTTTCGGCCACTGCGGACCGTCGGCTTCTCTGCCGGTCAATATTCCGGGCGTGCAGGGAACCGGGTTTACGGATGAGATCGTCTATCCAAGAGGAACAGGGCTGACCTGGTAACAGAAGAAAAAGAGACGGTATGTGTGCCGCGGAACGGCATGGACCGTCTTTTTTCTGTGCGCATATGCATTGATTAACCGAGCAGGGTAATCGTCCCCAGCATCAGGAAATAATGACAGAGGCTTCCGGCAAGTACGAAGAGATGAAAGAGCTCATGATTTCCGAAGCCGGTTTCTTCCTCTCTGGGAAAGAGGTTTGGCTTCAGCGCATAGATCACTCCGCCGACAGTATAGAAGAGTCCGCCCGCAAGCAGCCATCCAAACCCGCTGCCAAGCCCTGCAATGATCTTGGGGAGGACCGAAAGACAGGCCCATCCCATGCCGATATACATGATGGAAGAAACATACTTCGGGCAGGTGATCCAGCAGAGCTTGAAGAGAATGCCGGCAGCCGCAATGCCGTAAATCACCCGGAGAAGCGGGATCCCGGCGGATGGCTCCAGTACGGAAATGCAGATGGGTGTATAGCTGCCTGCGATAAGCAGAAAGATACTGCAGTGATCGATCTTGCGAAACAGCCGGTCCAGCCAGGAATCGAAATAGAAGGCGTGATAGGAGGCGCTTGCAAAATAGAGAAGCGACAGGGAAGCGGAGAATACCGACAGGGCAGTCATTGCCGGAACACTGCAGCCTCTGGCGGAAGCCGTGACAAGCAGGGCAAGACCCGCCGGCAGACTCAGGACGAATCCGGCGAAATGCGTCAGGCAGGAGACCGGATCCTTCAGCCGGAATATATAAGTGTTCTGTTTCATTACAGTCATAGGTTCACCTCCGGATTGTTTGAATCGCATCATCGGTTATTGAATAACCGTTTCATCTTCAGAATATCGGTTAATCAATAACCTGTCAACGGATTATCGATAAAACATTTGACGTTTTTCGGATTCCGAATCTATGATTAGTCTATGGAACAGAAACAGGTAACAGAAGAACTGAAATCCTTCCAGCTTCCCGCATGGAATGAAATACCGGACGTCGGCTTATATCTGGATCAGGTAACGAAGTATATCAACTCCTACCTTGGAGACTATGAGATGGGTGTGACACCGTCGATGATATCCAATTATGTCAAACTGAAGATTATCTCCCGGGAAGGGAAAAAGATCTACAGCCGGGAACGCATTGCGGCGCTGATCTTCGTGGCGGTCACCAAGACGGTGCTGTCCATGGACCAGATCCGTGATGTGCTGGCGGAATTCAGCGCATCCGATTCCCATGAAGCATGGTATACCGCATTTGTGCAGTCACTGAAAAAACACCTGAGCGAATTTGAGCAGCATGCTCTGCCAAGGCCGGGACGGGAGGAAAACGGGTCCCTGCTTGCATTGATCACTGCGGCAGTCGCACATAAGATCTACCTGGATACCTATTTCCGAAAAAGACGGAGCGGACAGACTTCTGCGTGACAGAAGTCTTTTTTGACCTGTAGCGGCAAATCCTGCAGGAATGTCCGTTTTGTGCCGTAATCGTGATAGGATTTCAGCATGGGCCTGCGAAAATTCTTCACACCCGGATTACGAAAGGAATCATTCGACATTTTATGCGATTAAGAATTCTGCTTCTGCTTGCGGCGTTTCTGCCGGTTCTCTATGATGCATGGAAACTGCGGATCATTGACCGCAAACGTCAGGAACCGCTTCCTGCGGAAGTGAATGATGTATATACGGAAGAACGATGGAAGACATTTGTGGATCATAAGCATGATCTGCGGCTTCCGCATCTGATCGGGCAGGGATGGACCTTCCTGCTGGATGCGGTAATGATCCTGACACCGTTTTTTCTCCTGATCGAGCAATGGTCGCACGGGAATGTCTATCTGGCGGTATTCATTGCCGTACTTCTTATGACCGTGATCCCGCTGCTGGTCAGTGTTCCGCTGGACTGGTACCGGTGCTTCAAAATCGATGAGAAGTACGGGCTGAACCGGCGGACCCCTGCAGAGTTTATAAAGGATCAGCTGGTCGATACGGTCGGCGGATTTGTGCTTACTGTACTGTTATATGAACTGCTTGCCTTTATTCTTCTCCATCTTCGTGCATGGACGCATGATTTCTCCGTCCCTGTGCTGCCCGGCGTATTGCTTACGGCAGCGATTGCGTCGGTACTGGTCATCTTCATGTACGGCGCCTCCTGGATCGCCTGGAAGCTGATGCGGATGCGCTATGTATTCACGCCGCTGGAAGAAGGGGAACTGAAGAACCGCATACTCGGACTGATCAAAGAGAGCCGCCGGCCGGTAAGGCGGATCGAAGTCTATAACGAATCCAGCAAGAGCACTTCAAAAAATGCGTTTGTTCTGAAGATGCCGTTTTACCGTTCCATCGGAATTGCGGATAATTTTCTGAATGAAAATGCCCAGGATGAACTGCTCGGCGTGCTTGCCCATGAGGCCGGACACCTTAAACACCGCCCGGATATCCGGAACATTCTTACATGGATCCTGGGAGGACTGGCATTTGTGCTGGCGGCGGTGTGTATCCTGCATGGAGAACGCATTGCCGGAATCGAACTGGCATTTGAACAGGCATTCGGCCTGAGCCGGATGAATCCGGTGCTCTCGATCAGTATTGCCGGATGGCTTCTGACACCGCTGCTGTTTCCGTTTATGGTATTCCGCAATTATACAAGCCGCTGCGAAGAGTATGAGGCAGACCGCAATGCGGTAAGGGAAGGCTATGGAGAGGCTCTGATCCGAACCTTCAAGGAACTGTCCAATGACGAGCTTGTCGATGTCAACCCGGATGACGTGATCGAATTTCTCGAATATGATCATCCCGGAATGTATCACCGTATCTGCGCGATCCGCGATGCGATCGCCGCTCAGGGGTAACTGATATGAAAGACCTGCTGAAACGACTTCGGGACCAGTTTTTCTACGGCGGACTGTCCCGCACCGGGTTCAACGAGATCCGTCCCCGGCTGAATGAAGAAAACTATTATATGCTGGTGCGTACCAGCGGAGCCGGAGCGGTGCTCGGCGGCATCATGATCGTGCTGACGGCGCTTGGTTTTGTGCGGGATTACGCCCGGATCGCATACATTGTGCTTACCCTGTGCTCGGCCGCAGTGTTTGTCTTTGCGGTGACCTATGTCGTTTCTCACCGGCATCTTGCGATTCCGGCCCAGATGATCGAAGTCGGCGTTCTGCTTGTCTATGCGCTTCTGATCGGAACCGTAAAAGCGGACAACCCGGGCAGTTATGCGGTCAGCTTCAGCGCATTTATTGTGCTGGTGCCGTTTCTGCTTGTAGTGCCGCCGCTTCCGGTTATTCTGCTCATCACCGCTGCCGATCTTCTTCTTGCTGGAATCAGCCCTCTGTACAAGACACCGCAGGCAACCGGTATGGATATCATGAATGCAGTGACCTTTTCCATCATTGCCTGTCTGGTTCAGTTTCTGTATTCCAACCGCAACATGCGCCGGATCGCAAGCGAGCAGTTTATCTCGATGGATCACGATATCGACAGTACAACGCATCTCCAGAACGAAGCGGCACTGCGGTCCATGATCAATACCTATCTTTTCCGGCGTCTGGAAGGAGAAGAGGGCGCACTGATTCTGATCCGTCTGCATCATCCGGAAACGGAAGGACCGGAAGTCCGCAGGGAACGGCAGGTCCATACCGCAAAGGTGCTGCGCATGATGACCAGCCGCTATGAACTGATCGGCCGCATCGGGAGCGACATGTTCGCAGTCTTCTACCGGGAATGTTCCAGAGCGGACCGGGAACGGCATTATACAGACCTGCGTGAGTCGCTTGCGGCAGAGGAGAAAGTAAATGAGTTTTCAATTGCGGCAGAAGGAACGCAGCCGGCCGATACGTTTGAAAGCCTGTACCGGAGAACTGCGCAGATGCTTTAAAAAAACCGCCGCAGCGGTTATTCCTTAATTGTGATGGCATCAATGATGCGCTGCCGATGCTGGGGAGGCACCTGCAGTATCTGCATCAGTTCATCGATGTCCCAGCCCGTTAATTCCAGCAATACCTGCGTATCAATGATAATGCGCGGGTTTTCTTTTTTCTCTGCCATGACCTGTCTCCTGCGTACCGCTGTTACGGTACGTGCTTCATGACCTCATTATACGCCGTTTGCACACTTCGCAAAAGATGGAGCGCTCCGTGCTACAATGGGAGCCATGAATCAGAACAAAACCGCTTCGCTGACTGCGCTTGTCATATCGATCATGATCTGGTCCGCAAGCTTTATTGCGACCAAATTTGCCTATGCGTCCTTCACGCCGCTGACGCTGTGTTTTATCCGCACCGGGCTTGCGGCGCTGATCATGCTGGGAATCCGGTTTGTCCGCAGGGAGCCGCTGAAGCTTGCGGCAGAAGACCGGAAACCGGTCTTTCTCTCCGCGCTGTTCGGGGTGGCGATCTACTATGCGCTTGAGAATATCGGAGTCTCACTGACCTCGGCGGGCAATGCATCCATTATCACGGCCGTCTATCCGATTTCCACTCTGCTGGTCGGCGCGATGTTCTTTCATGACCGCATTCCGTTCCGGCAGGTGACCGGCATCCTGATTGCCATCGGCGGCATCGTTGTCCTGACCGCAGATCCGCTCGGCGGCGGGGGAGAGCATGCGCTGATCGGAAATCTTCTGCTTATATTCAACGGCTTCATGTGGGGACTGTATAACTATTTCACCCAGGCAGTCAGCGAGCGGACGAGCACCTCGGCGCTGACCTTCTTCCAGACCATGGCCGGTGCGGTTCTTCTTGTGCCGGTTCTGTTTCTGGACATGCCGGTTCAGATCGGTCCGCTTACGATGCCGGTCATCCTGGCGGTGCTGTTTCTTTCCGCCGGCTGCTCGGTCGGTGCCTACTATCTTTACAACATCGGCCTGCGCGGGGTATCCGCCGGCACAGCCGCATCGATGCTGAATCTGATGCCGGTGTTCGGTCTTTTCTTCTCGCGGATCTTCCTGCATGAAGTGATCGCCCCGAGACAGCTGATCGGAGGAGCACTCGTCATCGCCGGCGTGCTTCTTTCCCTGTGGATGGAGAAGAAATAACCGTCTCTTTCACTTCTCATTAATCGGAGCACTGTCCCTGTAATCGGACAGTGCTTTTTACGTCCTGACGTAAGGTAAAACCAGGAGGTAACAATGATGGAACACAATGACTGGACACTCAGCATCGAGCCCGGCATCGCCGAGCTCTCACCCGAACAGACGGTAATGATCCTGCGCTCGTTCATGAATGATGAGGCATCCTGGACGGCTGCACGGAAGGCGGGAATCACCATTCCGCAGGCCGAACAGTGCGCCGCGGATCTCTGGAACATCTTCTCCTGGCGCAAGCGGGTTCTGTCCAATGCCTGACCGGCTGTTCCGCCACCGTACGCAGGCACTGTTTGAAAACCGCATCAGTCCCCGTGAACGGCAGGAACTTCTGATCCGCTGTTATCATGCCCGGATCGCTCCCGAAAAAGCCGCAGTCCTGCTGGAAATGCGCAGACAGGAAGTGGAGAACTGGTACTTCCGTCTGGCGCTTTCCATTGCCAGGACAGAACTGCAGAGAGTCAGCGAATCGGGACCGCTTCATCGCTGACTCTTCTCTGTCCGCGGTATAATGAATTTACAGATGTGTTGTCTTAAAGGAGTATGGAAACATGCAGTTTGTAAATATCATTGAAAAAAAAGCGGACGGGATGGAACTGACGGAAGAAGAAATCCGGTATATGATCACCGGATATACCTCAGGGGAGATTCCGGACTATCAGATGGCTTCCATGTGCATGGCCATCCTGCAGAAGGGAATGAACGCGCGGGAGGCGACAGACCTCACGCTTGCGATGATGCACAGCGGAGATGTGGTGGATCTTTCCGATCTTCCCGGAGTCAAGCTCGACAAGCACAGCACCGGCGGCGTCGGGGATACGACGACCCTGGTCGTTGCGCCGCTGGTTGCGGCCTGCGGCGGCACCGTCGCAAAGATGAGCGGACGGGGACTCGGCCATACGGGCGGAACACTGGACAAGCTGGAATCCATTCCGGGAACCAAAGTCGAAATCCCGATGGATCGTTTCCGTGAGATTGTCCGGGAAAACGGCGTTTCCGTAATCGGACAGTCGGCGAATCTTGTGCCGGCAGACAAGAAGATGTATGCGCTGCGCGATGTCACCGCAACCGTACGGTCGATTCCGCTGATCGCATCTTCGATCATGTCCAAGAAACTGGCAAGCGGCGCAGATGCGATCGTGCTCGACGTCAAGACCGGAAGCGGTGCGTTCATGCGTACGGTGGATGAGGCAAAGGAACTGGCGGAACTGATGGTCAGCATCGGAAGACGTTCCGGCCGAAAAGTGCGTGCAGCGATTACCGATATGAATCAGCCGCTTGGAATGTCCGTCGGAAATGCGCTGGAAGTGCAGGAAGCGGTGGAACTCCTTTCCGGACTGATTCCGGAAACCGATCCGCTGTATGAGGTATGCATGATTCTCGGAACAGGGCTGCTGGAACTGGCAGGAATCGCGGACAGCGAAGAGGAAGCCCGCAGAATGTTAAAGGAAAAGATTCAGAACGGCGAGGGTCTGGCGCGTCTCAGGAACATGATTGAACTGCAGGGAGGCGATGCCTCGTATCTTACACCGGAGCGGATGGAAGACCTGCTGGCGGTAAAACGCCGCGTGCCGGTATGGGCGGACCGTGACGGATATGTCGTGTCCATGGAGGCAGAGGAGATCGGCGAAACCGCACGTCTGCTCGGCGCAGGCCGTCTGAAAAAAGAAGATCCGATCGATCCGGCTGTCGGCCTTGTCATGAAGGTGCGCTGCGGTGCGAAAGTATCGGCCGGGGATGCTCTGGCGGTACTGTATGTCAATGATGAGACCAATCTCGAAGAAGCGATCCGTCTTCTGAAAGCATCGATTCATATCGAACCGGAGTATCAGGAACCGAATCCGATGATCTACGGAGTGATCGGCTGATCATGAAGATCGAGATACTGGAACTGCTTGACGGTGCCCGCAGCGCAGCGGGCACCGCTGTTATCATCGATGTCTTCCGGGCGTTTTCGCTGGAGCCGTTTGTTCTTTCCCAGCATGCGGCGAGTCTGACTGCAGTTGGAGAGACCGAAACCGCCTATGCCGCAAAACAGGCCGATCCCGATACGATTCTGATCGGGGAGCGCCATGGCCGGATCCTGCCCGGCTTTGACTACGGAAACAGTCCGGCTGCCGTAAACGGAGTGGACTTCACCGGCCGCAATGTGATCCATACAACCTCTGCCGGAACACAGGGTCTGACCTGCGCCGGGCATGCGGAACGGATCTTTGCGGCTTCACTGGTCAACGCAAAGGCAACTGCGGATGTGATCCGTGCCTCGGGAACGGACCGTGTCAGTCTTGTGTGCATGGGCTGGGAAGGAAAACGCAACACCGAAGAGGACCTTCTGTGCGCACAGTATATTCAGTCGCTTCTGGAAGGATATCCGATGGCGGATATCCGGAAGAAGGCGGAGGATCTGCGGTATTACGAGGGAAAGAAATTCTTCGATCCGGCGCAGGCGGATGTCTTCCCGGAGCCGGATTTCTGGCTCTGTGTGGATGCGGACCGCTTTGACTTCGCAATCGAGGCAGTCCCGTGTGATAATGGATTCCGCATGAAGGCGGTAAAGGCGTTATGAAAAAGAAATATTTCTTCTTTGATATCGATGCGACACTGACGGATGATGCGACGCACAGGATCGTTCCGAGCGCGGAGTGGACCCTCCATGAACTTGAGCGGAACGGACATTTTGTGTCGATTGCGACCGGCCGTGCGCATTACAAGACCGTATCGTTTACGGATCCGATCGGGATCCGGAATCTCGTCTGCTGCGGAGGGGCGTGCCTGGTGAAGGACGGTGTGACGCTGGAAAATATCCCGCTGCCGATTGAAACTGCGCGTGCTCTGATCCGGCATGCGGAGGAAGACGGACTCGGCTATGTGCTGATGCTGGATGACAGCGACAAGGTCTATATGAAGGATTTCCGCTTTCTGGAACAGGCAGGCCGCAGAACCGAGCTTACGACCTATATTCTGGACGCGGATCTCAATCCGGATACGATTCCGGAGATCTTCAAGA
>CAMOOA010000031.1 GCA_946621045.1 uncultured Erysipelotrichaceae bacterium | reverse complement strand
AGGCAATGCTGGTGACGCCGGACAAGATCCAGTCCGAAGTCAGCATTGACCGGGAAACGCTGTACCGCACCCAGACCCCTCACAGCATGTATCTGAAAGACATGCTGGAGCTGCATGAGGAGGCAAAGAAGAAGGGCATCACCGGATCCGTCGCAACCTGTACGCTGCTCATTGAATGCGGACATAAGGTGTGGTTCAACCGCGGCTCGGATTTCAACTTTAAGATCACATCCAAGGAAGATCTGCTTTTGTTTAAAGCGCTGCTTTCCGAAAGCATGAATCAGAACTGGCTCAGATAACAGGAGAATACATAACATGAATGTATCGGAATATATCGTCAAATATGTGGAACACATCGGCATCGATCATGCCTATGTCATTGTCGGCGGGGCGGCCCTCTGGATCTGCAAGGCCCTCAGCAAATCTGAAAAACTGAAGTTCACCTTTACCAATCATGAACAGCCCGCAGTCATGGGCGCCGACGGCTACGGCCGGATTTCCGGAAAGCCGGGTGTTGCCTTTGTGACAAACGGACCGGCGCTGACCAATACCGTTACCGGCATGGCGCAGGCGTATGTGGACTCTTCGGCGGTTGTCGTATTCACCGGCAACTCGAGCCTTGCGCATGTGAAGTTTGAACGCGAACATGATCTGCGTCAGTACGGCACTCAGGACGTGCGTACGGACCTCATCATGAAGCCGGTCACCAAGAAGTATTATCTGATCGACGATCCGGCAAAAACCGCAGACATCCTGCAGGATGCCTTTGCGACAGCGGCCGGAGGACGGCCGGGTCCGGTATGCATCGATGTTCCCATCAGTATCCAGTCCGCGGAGTGCCCGTGCGCATTCCCGCCCGAACCGCTTCCCGCTCCGAAGGAGACCATGTCAAAGGAAACCGTCCGCGGTGTTCTGAAGACTCTGATGGAATCGAAGCGTCCGCTGATCATGGCAGGACAGGGCATCCGTCTTTCCGGCAGTGTGGAACTGTTCCGGAAGTTTATTGAATTAATGGATATTCCGGTCATCAATCCCCGCATGGGCATTGATACGATTCAGAGCGGCAACAGGTATTTCGCAGGACGCATGGGCAACCACGGCTTCCGCTCGGCGCATTTTGCGGCGCAGACCTGCGATACCCTGCTGGTTCTCGGCAGCCATATGGCACCGAATGCGACCGGATACAATATCTGGGATTTCTCCAAGCAGTCGCACAAGATCCTCGTCGAGATCGATCCGAAGGAACTGGTCAAGTATGAGCTGAAGATCGATGAAACGATTGAAGGCGACCTGAAGGAATTCTTCACGAAGGCACTGGAGATCATCGAAGAAGAGGGACTGAAGGGAAATCATCATCACTGGGTATCCGTATGTCAGGAGTGGCTGAAGTCCTATCCGATCATGCAGGAAAAGTATTATGAAGGAGAACTGAATTCCTACCGTCTTGTCGATGCCGTCACAAAGCAGGCAAAGGAAAACGATATCGTCATCGCGGATACCGGAAGCTCCTGCAGTGTGGTCGCACAGACCTGGCAGGTGAAGGAAGGGCAGCGGGTCTTTATCTCCGGCGGTCTTTCCGGCATGGGCTACTGGGCAACCTCGCTCGGTCTTGCGGAGGCAAACCGGGGAAGCGGACAGGTCATCTGCTTTGTCGGCGACGGTTCGCTTCAGATGAATATTCATGAGTTTGCGACGATCGAGCGCAATCAGATTCCCGTCAAGCTGTTTGTCGTATCCAATGACGGCTACCAGTTTGTCCGCATGTCGCAGGGCGGATACAACATCAATCCGACCTTCGGCACGGATGTATCGGACGGCGTTCCGATTCCCAATACCGAAAAGATTACAAAAGCGTATGGTCTGGAATACCGTTCCATCCGCTCGGCGGAGGAGCTGGAACCGGTGATCCGGGAAGTGCTCGCCATGGAAGGACCGGTGGTCTGCGAGGTCGCCGTCAGCAAGAACCTTGAAGTGGAGCCGCGGCTCCGCTCGATTGCCAATCCGGACGGAACCTTCCGGATGCCGCATTATGAAGATCTTTACCCGCATCTGCCGGAGGATGTTCTCAAGGCAGAACTGAACAAGGCGTTTGAAGAGTAAGTTATGAGAGAAGTCACACTGGAAGAACAGAAACAGATGATGCTGGAAATGCTGAAGGATTTTGATCAGTTCTGTATTGATCATGATCTTTCCTATTTCCTGACCGGCGGAACGCTGCTCGGCGCAGTCCGGCACAGGGGCTATATTCCCTGGGATGATGATATCGATGTCGGAATGCCGCGGAATGACTACGAAACGTTCTGGCGGATCTACAACGAGGAAAAGGAAAACCCGAACTATGAATTCGTTTCCTTTCATCAGGAGCCGGATCTGTATGTTTCCTCCGGCAAGCTCGTCGATACAAGGACCGTCATGGAAGAGGCGGTGGACAGCCCGGTGAAACTCGGTGTCTATATCGATGTTTTTCCGCTCGACAATCTCGGCAATACCGAAGAAGAGGCAAAGGCGATGACCGAGCGTCTGCTTAAAGTCCGCCATAAACTGGACGTGCAGAACTGGAAGGTTATTCCGGAACGGGCCTGGTATAAGAATCTTGTGATCCGTGCACGGAAGCTGTTCGCAAAGAAAGGAGCGCGCAGGGAACTGATCTTTGATCAGGACATGATGTGCCGCCAGTATGCTTCGACGGAGCTGACAACCTATGTCGGCTATCCGTGCGCTGCGATGAAGCAGGAGCTTCTGAAAGGGGAATGGTACCGGTCGTTTAAGATTGTGCCGTTTGAACAGTATGCCTTCCGTATTCCGGTCGGATATGACGGCTGTCTGAATGTTTTCTACGGACCGAACTACATGGAGCTTCCGCCGATCGAAAAACAGAAGACCCACCATGCCTATAAGGTCTGGTATAAGGACTGAACACATCGAGGATTATCCATGGACACATCGGAAAACACACATAACTTTTCGTATGATCTTCTGCGGATCATCGCCATCCTGTGTGTAATCTTCAATCACACAAAACAATACGGGTATGAACTCTATACCGCCGCATCCGATCCGGTCTCACGGTACGGATCCGTTTTTCTTGCGATCCTGTGCAAGATCGGCGTACCGCTGTTTCTGATGGTATCCGGCGCGCTCCTGCTGGGAAAGGAGGAATCGCCGGAGAAACTGATGAAGAAACGGGTTCTCCCGTTTGCGGTGATCTTTGCGGTGATGTTTCTCCTGCAGTATCTGCGGGTGGCCCGGGCAGGCGGATCTGACGGACTGTCGGCAGCCGGCTATCTCCGGTGCCTGCTGTATGATGATCCGATCGCGCCTTACTGGTTTCTGCGCTCCTATCTGATTTTTCTGATCACGCTTCCGTTTCTGCGGGCGATCGCCCGGCAGATGAACCGGGAGTGGTTTGTACTGCTTGTTGTGCTTCAGGGCATTACGACCGTTCTGGATATGACGGCGGCGCTGACCGGCGGATCCAATGCATTTTCCTTTTTTCCCGTATCCGCATTTCTGTTCTATCCGCTTGCCGGATATTATCTGTCGGTTCACCGAAATACCGGCAGGAAGCAGTTTGCGGTACTGATCGCAGCGTCGCTTCTCATTCTGGTTTTCTGCGGTGTTCTTGCGCTGGCAAAGTCTGACGGAGAGGCCGCTTCGGAAGCGCTGTTCGGACCGGTCTGGCTTTATACATTGACCGTGTTTCTTGCGGTGAGCCAGCACACGTTTTCCTCCGGGCACGCTGTTCTCAGGAAACTGGGAAGCTGTGTGTTCGGGATCTATCTGATCGAAGATATTGTCCGCAACCGGCTGGAGTTTCTGATTCCGCTTCTGGCAAAGACAGTCAGTCCGCTGCCTGCGTGTCTGCTGTTTGTGCTTGCCGTGTTTCTGGTGTCTGCGGCAGCGGTATGGATCGGCAGAAAGATTCCCGGAATCCGTTTTTTCCTTCACTGACGTTCGGCAGACAAAGCACCTGCGGAAGATGGTATAATAACCGTGTTTTCGGAGGTGCTTTTTCTTATGCGTCTGAGCGTCATCGTACCGATGTACAATGTGGAAGCCTATCTTGAACAGTGTCTGGATTCCCTCGTGAATCAGACCCTGTCCGATATGGAAGTGCTGATGGTCGATGACGGGGCGACGGACAATACGTCTGCCATCGCGCAGCGCTATGCCGAAAACCATCCGAACTTCCGCTATTTCCGCAAGGAAAACGGCGGACTGTCCGATGCGCGCAATTATGCGGTTCCGCATGCGCAGGGGGAGTATATTGCCTTCCTTGACAGCGATGACTGGGTCGAACCCGGGATCTATGAACATATGATCGGCGCGATCGGAAATGCAGATGTCTGCCTGGCAGATCTTGAATACTGTTATGAAGACCGGTCGAAGAACTTTGTGATGAAGGGACTGTCGGATATGCCGGCGGAAACCGTCCAGAAGAAGGCGCTGTTATCACCGCTGTTTGCCTGGAACAAGATCTACAGGGCAGATCTGTTTCGGAAAACTGGCGGATACCGCTATCCGAAAGGAACCTGGTATGAAGATCATCCGGTTACGACGATGATCTTCGCAAAGGCAGAGGACATTGCCTATCTTCCCGAGGCGGGATTTCACTACCGGCAGCGGGAAGGATCGATCATGTCCGCCCGCAGCGACAGACGCATCGCACAGATCTTTGATGTGCTGGCCATGGTGCGGGAAAACTTCCGCAGGGAAGGACTGTATGACACGTATTACAGTGAGCTGGAATACCTGCATATCGAACATCTGCGCCTGTACGGCATGTTCCGGTTTATCCGCAGCGATGACTGGAAAACCTATTACGAGCGAAGCGAACAGGTGATGAAGGAGTATTTTCCGGCCTGGAAACAGAACCGGTATCTTTCGTCCCTCGGCTTTAAAAACAGACTGTTTCTGCGGTGGTACGGCCCGCTGACCGCGTGGCTGTTTCATCCGCTGATCCGGCGTTAGGAGTACGTTTACGAGAACCAGACACAGTTTCTACAACTTTTTGGTAAGCACGATCGCGGCTTTGGTTCTGCCTCTGGTGGGCTTCGTCAAAGTCAGTCTTTTCGTGCGCCTTTACGGCAGCGCGGTCAACGGCCTGCAGTTAACCATCGCGCAGGTGATCACCTTCCTGAATATCTGCGAGCTGGCCTATTCGCTGGCATTCCGCCAGCTGCTTTACAAACCGCTTGCGGAAGGGGATCGCAAAACGGTCGTCTCGATCTATAACGGCGCCTGCAGGGTATTCCGCATGACGGGCGTCGTCTGCATTCTCGCATCCGTTGCGGTGGCACTGATCTTCCCGTCGCTGTCGGAGAGTCCGTTTACATACTGGCAGACAGTGGGGACATTCCTTCTGCTTGCACTGCCGTACGGCATTTCCTACTTCCTGATGGGACCGAACTTTGTGATCATGGCCGATCAGAAGGAATACAAGATCAATCTCTGGATCCAGACGATCTCGGTCTGCCGCATGGCGCTGATGGTGGCGGCGATCCTCATGAAGATGCCGTTCATCACGATTCTGATCATTGAGGGACTCAATATCCTGATTGCCAATACACTGTCCCGTCATATTGCCCTGAAGGCCTATCCCTGGCTGAAGGATGCGCCGGAGGATCCGGATGACCGCTCCTTTCAGAAGAAGGCCGGCTATGCGATGGTGCAGCGGCTTTCCGAGCTTGCGACCACCCAGACGGACAATATCGTGGTTTCGGGATTCATGGGTTATGTCATGTCGAGCGTATACGGCACCTACAGCTATCTCACCGACAACATCGGCAAGATCACCCAGACCATGGTGCAGTCGCCGATGAACTCCTTCGGCAATCTGTTCAACGACCGGGAGGCGGACAGCTTCGGCGTCTTTACAGAGTTCTTCAATTTCGCTACCTATATCTCCACGATCGTTGCCTGCACGATTGCGATCGTCATGCCGCAGTTTGTGCCGGTATGGATGGGGGATCCGCTTTACTCCGCCAGCATTCCGATCTGTTTCTTCTTCGGACTGAATATTTTCTACATGACGATGCGTCAGCCGGTGATCATTGCCCGCGATGCCAACGGTCTGTATGTCAACGCAAAGAACAATGCCTGGCTTCTGGCAGGGGTGAAGATCGTTCTGTCGGTGATCCTCGTTCAGAAGTTCGGACTTCTCGGCGTCGTTCTTGCGACGACAATCGCCTACTGGGTCGTCGATTTCCTGTATAATCCGCGGCTCGTCTATGACCGCGTGTTTCACCGGCCGGTAAAGGACTATTACTTCATGGTTCTGACACGGCTCGGACTGGCACTGCTGATCGGGCTTACCGGCTTCTGGTTCTGGAACCATGTGATGGCAGTCACTGCCGATGCGCGGCGTCTGACACTGATCCTCAGCATCATCCTGCTGGGCATTCTGATCACTGCGGTGACAACGGTCATCTACTGGTTTGCATACCGGAGCTTCCGGCATCTGTTTACCCGCCTGACGGGCATCATTCAGCGCAGGAGGAAGGCATGATATGAAAGACAGATTGAAACGCACCGCAGCGGCTGTTCTTGCGGCGCTTGCCTGCACGGCCTGCGCGGCGAAGCAATCGGAAAGTGCGGTCAACGATACCATGGCGCCGTACATCAACATGCGGCAGTATGAGTTCTATACCGAAGTAGGACAGCCGCTGAACTTTTCGAATATCGGCGGCTATGACGATATTGACGGTATGCTGCCGACAAGGCTGCGCGGATATGTGGACTACAGCCGGCCCGGCGAGTACTATCCGTCCATTGTCTGCACGGATCTTTCCGGCAATGAAAGCGAACAGGTCATTACCGTTCATGTTGTGGAATCGGGCCAGCTTCCGGTCGCATCCGCTGCGGAAACACCGGAACCGACGCCGTCCACCTGTGAAAAGGGAACCGATCCTGAACAGCCCTGCTCGGTTGTCCTTGCGGAAGAGCAGGCACCCTACAACAAGCTGTATCCCGGAGAAGAGGGAAAGAAACAGTGTGAAGACGCCAACGGAGAGGACGCCTGTGAGGTGATTCACCGCAATGACGGAAGCACATGGGGATACGGCGCAAAGTAATGCATATTATCATATGCCTGAAATAAAACCATACGGCTTTGTTTCAGGCAGTTTTATATCCGGGAGGAAGTGGTATGAAAAAGGCAGTGATGATTCTGCTGAGCAGCATTCTGACAGTAAGCAGTACATGTATGTTCATTCATGCGGAAGGCGAAGGGCAGACAGACCCCGCATCCGGGGAGGTGATTGAACCGGGCAGCGAAGAAATGTCCTATGAGACGGAGGAACTGTCTGCCATCCCGACTGAAACGGTGAATGAGGAAGAACCTTCCGGAACCGACAGTTCGGAAAGCGAACCGGCACCGTCTGAATCCGTGATTCCTGAGGAACAGCCGGAAGAGTCCGCAGAATATCTGTTCGGAATCCGCGGGGATACCGAACCGGTCATTTCAGAATCCGGTGAGTACGATTTCCGGGATCTGTTCAGTTTTCCGCCTGCCGAACTCATTGAGAGTGAGGATGAGGAGCCGCAGGAAATTCTTGAAGCTTCGAAGGATATTTCCCCCGAAGCACAGATCAAAGCGGAATACAGCGCCGCAAAGAGCGCGGCGGCAAGGGCGGAGAAGAAGGTAAGCGATGCCCGGGAAGCGGTGAACAGTGCGGAAGCGAGAAAAGCTGCCGGAATCAAAGGCTTCTTCGAATGGCTGAGCGCAAATCCGGAGCTCTCCAAAGATGTCAGAGCCGATGCGAAGATCGCTGTCAGGATTCTGAACAATGACAGTTCCGTAGAAACAGACAGCGCATATATCGGCACCAGAGCTGCGGGAGAGCCGCAGTCAGTCAGTGATCTTCTTCAGAATGCGACGGACGTCAATGACCTCACGTATCTTCGAACCAATGTGCTGTACATTCAGGAATGCAATGACCTGCGTGCAGGGGACGAGCACTTTCCGGGCCTTCAGCCGCTCAGTGTCAGCTCCCAGCTGATGGCAATGGCGATGCTGCAGCTGAACTGGTCAGCCAGCCGGAAAGGTCATTCCATGTATTTCAGTGTCGGAGAAAATCTTGCCTGGGGATATCCGGACCCGTTTGCCGGATGGTACTGGGCGGAGAAGACCGACTACGAAAACGGGGATTATTCCGCAGCGGGACATTATACAAATATCTGCCGGGGAAATTACGTGGCATCGGGGTTTGCGACACTCCGTCAGAATGCAATGTACGGGGTCGCCTGCGGACAGGTATTCGAAAGCTGGAGCTGTCCCAGTGCGCTCTCCGTCAGTGAGTATCTTCAGCTGGTGGACAAATATGTTCCGAAGGAGAATGCGGCGCAGATCCTTGAAGCCGCAGAACAGGAACTTGCGGAAGCGACAGCCCGTCTCTCCGCCGCAAAGGCGAAGCTGGATATTACAGAAGGCAGAAAAGACGGATTCGTTCAGATCAAAGACAAATACTACTGGTATGAAAAGGGTGTGCGGCAGGGAACCGCTTCGGATAAAAAAGGCGCAACGGGCGACGGCACAATACGCGGCAGAGAAGTCTGTGATTTTGAAACCCGGGCATGGTACTGGCTCGATGCGGTCTATGACGGCGCCAAAGCGGTAAACAAGGAAGTCTGGATGCCGTACATCTTCCAGGATGAAAAGACCATGACCGAAGAAAAGAAAGAAGCGTGGAGAACGTATGCTAATACGTATACGGAGGATCCGGACGGCACGACTGCGGAAATGGGCAATCAGCTGGTGGACGCAATTAACGAAAGAACCGGCAAATGGGTCCGCTATGATGAAAACGGAAAGATGTACAAAGGCTGGCTGACGATTACAGAAGAACTCAGACAGTATTATCCCGATCAGGTCGGCAATACCTACTACTATGACTATGCGACCGGACTGATGGCAAAGGGCTGGACAAGGATCGGCGGCAGGGACTACCACTTCGATGAGACAACCGGAGTTCTGTATCGCTGAGACGCGGAATTATAAACAAAAGATGAATTAAAAAATGATGGCTTCCTTTGCGGGAAGCCATCACTGAATACTTTGCGATATGCATGAGAGGACAGCTGCGGCTGTCTTCTCTGTGTTCCGGACAATCAGCCGATCGTTTCTTCGGTTCCGCTGATTTCCTCCGTCGGAAGTTCCGGGAGCGGTGTCTGGTTCGGATCGAAACCGGGGGCTGGAGTGCTTTCGGTTTCCGCAGCGGGCTGATCCGTGCTTTCCGGTGCCGGTGTCTGTGTCTGTCCGGCAGCGGGCTCCGGTGTCGGTTCAGGCGTCCATGTTGGAACTTCTGTCGGTGCCGGCGTAGGTGTCGGGGTTGCTTCGGGGGTCCATACCGGAGCTTCTGTCGGTGTAGGTGCCGGTGTCGGCTCCGGTGTCGAGACCGGAGTTTCTGTCGGTACCGGTGTGGGTTCAGGTGTCCAGACCGGTGCGGCTGTTGCGGCAGGGACCTGTGTCTGCGCAGGAGCCTGCGTCTGTACCGGATCGGCAGCGGGTGCCGTGTTTTCTTCCGCTGTTTCTTCACCGGCTTCGGCTGCGGATGCCTCCGGAATCTCCGGGGTATCGGTATCCGAGGAAATGGTATAGATGTTGATGCACTTCCAGAGATCTTCGTCATCCTTTATGAAGTACATCTGATAGGAGTTGCTGTAAGTCTGGGATACGTTCGGCGCGGTGACCACATAATCGAAGCTGATCGATCCGATGAAGGCGTTGTCTCCGAGCGGCATTACGTCAGTGATCTCCACATTCTGATATTCGATGGAGTCATGGGTCGTAAACCACTGGTTATCGAAGGAACGCACCGCGTCATAGAACACCGTTCCCGGCAGAAGATGCTGTGTGAGGTCATATAATGTGCCGTCTTCCGTGATGTATTCACAGTAGGCCATCGCCGTATCGCTGATTTCATTGGCGAAGTCGCTGTACTGTTCGGGAGAGGGCTTCGGTCCGACATAGTAGCGGAAGGCGCTCCAGTCGCGCGCCGACATGTGCCGTTCGTCTTCCGTCTGGATCGCCGGGGTTCCGGCAAGATTGGAGATGAAGTAGCGGGTGACGTTGGGCAGCTTGGCGTCAAGCTCATAGCCTTCGTAGGCGCCGGGGATATGATTTTCCTCGTGTTCATAATCCGGGGTGATCGGCACTTCATTGATCCGGAAGGTGCTTCCGTCAATGGAGTCGATCTCGTAGTTGTTGGAGCCGATCAGGGTTCTGACCTTCCATACCTTACTGCCGGGCGGGCGGGTCGCCTCAAGCGTGGAGATGTAGGACTGCCGGTAATAACAGTCGTAATACTGGGTATCTCCGGCGGTTTCGCGCCAGGAGAAGGTCATTCCGCCGGGCTTCTTGTCGCCGTAGACATACAGCAGGAAGTCGATGACGCTCTGTTTTGTATTGAGCTCCGTAAAGTAGCGCTGGTCATCATAGTAGACCTTGTCCCAGTTGCGGTCCGTGACATCCTTCACATACTGGGTGAGGGCGCCGTTGATCGACTGCTTCTCATACCGGTACAGCCAGAAGTAAAGATAGCCGCACGCGATGACGCCGATCAGGATGATCGCACCCCAAAAACGCAGAAGGCCGGAATAAAACTGCGCTCCGCTCTTCAGCTGTTCGCTGTATGCTC
>CAMOOA010000030.1 GCA_946621045.1 uncultured Erysipelotrichaceae bacterium | reverse complement strand
CCTGAAATCCGGTCTCCAGACGGATATTCTGATTTACACGGATCTCCTTCATTTATTTTTCCTGAGCTTTCTGTGCGACTGCGCATGAGCCGAGGCTGATCGGAGCCTTGCGGCGTTCCGCCTCGCTTGCCGGCTGAACTCCGTAATCACGGTAGATCCAGTCATATCCTTCTTCATCAATACGTCTAGCGAGTGCTGCGTCCCCTTCAGCCACGATTTTCCCGTCGACAAGAACATGCACAAACTGCGGCTCGATCAGCTCATAGAACCGTTCGTAATGGGAAACAACGATCAGGCTGAGCGGATACTCCTTCCGCATGTTGTTGATGGCATTGGCGACAACATGAAGCGCATCGACATCGAGTCCGGAGTCGAGCTCATCCAGCATCGCAAGATCAGGCTTCAGGAGCTCCATCTGCACGATTTCATTCCGTTTCTTTTCACCGCCGGAAAAACCTTCGTTGAGGAAACGGTGCGCAAGGTCATCCTTCATTTCGAGATCCTTGATCGTCTTCTCCATCGCCTTGATAAACGTGAACAGCGGAATCGGCGACTCTCTGCGCACATTCATCGCCGCACGCATGAAATCACTGTTTGTGACGCCCGGGATCTCCTGCGGATACTGCATTGCAAGAAACAGACCGGCGCGGCTGCGCTCGTCAACAGACATGGCAAGCACATCCTTTCCGTCAAATGTGATCGAACCCTCAGTGACGATGTACTTCGGATGTCCCATGATCGCCGCAAGCAGTGTGGATTTGCCGTTGCCGTTCGGTCCCATCAGGGCATGCACCTCGCCGCTGTTTACGGTGAGGTCCACTCCTCTCAGTATTTCTTTTCCTTCCACGGATACGTGGAGATTTTCGATTACTAATCGTTTCATATGTTGTCTTTTTTCCTTTTTTGTCCTATGGGATTATAACACAGGGGTTGTGCAACGTCTTGTTTGAAACCTTCGGACCGCCGAAACAAAAAGTTCAGATAAAATTCACACTGCAGATTCCCCTCGTAAATTGCATTCAAAAAAGACTGGTATATAATAGAAAAGCGTGTTTCAGGAGGAAGAAATGAACAACTTTGTTAAGAAGAACTGGTTTGTCTGCCTTCTTATCGTACTGTTCGCGGGAATTTCCGTGTTCTACATCTACGATACGAACAAAGGCAAACTCAAAGGCAAAACTGCCAACGGCGAAGGCGTTGTGTATTCTGTCGGCGATACAGATGTGACGGCGACCGACTTCTACAACTCCATGTATGAATCCAACGGCCCGGCCGCCCTGTTTCAGAAGATTGTCACAACTGTAGCTGACAAGAGTATTGAGACAACCGACGCGATGAAGAAAAATGCCAAAACGCAGGCTGAAAGCGTGATTTCAAATTACGCATCCAATTATCCGTCCAACTATCGTGAAATGCTCGACAGCCAGCTGGTCTCGCTCGGCTATTCCGGCATGGACGGTCTGGAAGATTATCTGGTGAATGCATACAAGCAGACGGAGCTGACCTCGCAGTATGTCAAGGAACACTTCGATGAACTGAAGGTCCGCAACATCTCCTACATTCTGGTCCGCTTTGAAAACGGTGATTCCGGTGAAGGAACGCCGACCGAAGATGAACAGAACCGCATGGATGCGGTTGATCACGGACTGGAAACCGGCACCTTCGAGGATACCGCAAAGGCGCTTTCGGAAGATCCTTCCAGCGCACCCAACGGCGGCGTACTCGGCACACTCGATGTCAACACCACATCTCTCGACTCCGCGTTCCAGGATGCTGCGCTTGCCTTAAAGGAAGGCGAAGTATCCGACTGGGTATACTCTTCCAACTTCGGTTATTTCCGCATCAAATGCAATGCATCAACGCATGAGGGAATGGTTAAGGCATACCGTGAACAGAACAGCCTTACAGAGGATATTGAAGTTTCTGACGGCGACGTCTACAGCAATCTTCTCAATACCTATGACACCACGCTGACCAACAAGGTAATCTGGGGAAAAGCCGAGGAACTCGGACTCTCCTTCACGGATCCGGAAGTTGAAAAAGCAGTCCGCGCTTATGCGGGAATGGAGGACTGAACATGAACAGTATGAAGAAACTGATGTGTGCAGGTCTTGCCCTGCTGATGCTGGCCGGCTGCAAGGACGCAACTGCTGCCCTTGCCAACAGCGGCGAAACGCTGATGACTGTCGGCGATACCACGGTCACGAAAGGTGAACTCTACAACATGATGTTCGCATCAGTCGGCGCAAATACAGCCAATACCGACGCAATGAACCGGATTTCGGCACAGGAAATTGAAGTCACCGATGAAATGAAGGAAGAGGCAAAGAGCCAGGCACAGTTCTATTCGATGATGTACGGTGATCAGTTCACCGAATTCCTGGATTCCATGGGACTTACGGAAGACACCTATGCGGAGAAGTACATTCTCCCCAACACCCTTACCAGCAAGCTTGTCGAGAAATATACAGAAGAAAACTTTGAATCGCTCTGCACGAGCTTTGATCCGCTGAAGGCCATCGTACTGACCTTCACATCCAGCGATGATGCGTCCGCTGCAATCAGCGCGCTGAAGGACGGAAGTGTGACACCGGCTGAGGCAGCCAGTGAAAACAACTCTTCCAGCAAAGGCGATGAAGAAGTCATCACGATGAATACGACATCATATGATTCCGCAGCACTCTCCGTTCTGCGTTCCATGTCTGTGGATGACGGATGGACTCAGGTTCCCTCTTCGGACGGCGCAACCTTCTATGTCCTGAAGCTTGTCTCCCATGACCCTGCAGAATTCAAAGAGGATGCTGTCAAGGCGATTTCCGGAATCAGTGCCGTTACCGATGAAAGCAACGATTTCTATCTGCGGAAATACAACTTCCATGTATATGACATCAACCTCTACAACGGGCTCAAGGAACTCAACCCGGACATCCTGGTTCAGGACAAACCGGCTCCAACGCCCACACCGGCTCCCACTGCCGAAGCAGAATAAGGAATGCGCCGAAGTGATTCGGCGTTTTCTTTTGCGCGGCGGTATAATAAATCCGGAGGTAAAACCATGTGTATTTTCTGCGATATCATTGACCATAAGATTCCTTCATCCGTCGTCTATGAAGACGATCAGGTGCTTGCCATTCTGGACATCTCACAGGTTACGCGGGGTCATACCATCGTCATGCCGAAGCATCACACTCCCAATGTTGTGGAAGCGGATGACGAGACCGTCCGTACGGTCTTTGCGGCGGCGGCGAAGGTTGCCCGTCTTCTGAAAGAAAAAACCGGCTGTGCCGGCGTAAATCTCCTCAGCAACTGTGGAGAAGCAGCCGGACAGACCGTCGATCACCTGCATGTCCATGTCATTCCGCGCTACGGAGCGTCCGATGCGATTCAGGTCGCCTTCAACCCTTCCGAGCCGCAGGATCTTGCGGAAGTTCTTGCTTCCCTGAAGGACTGATTCAAAAAATCTGAGTGTCACTCACTCAGATTCTTTTTTTATGCCCATCCGGCCAAGCATTGTTTCCCTGGCGCGGGTTTCATAGGTGTCATCCAGTTCCGCAAGCGATACCGTCCCGTAATTCCTGCGCAGTCCCCGCATCAGCACCAGATCCGCAATCCGCGGATTTTTCGGAAGCAGCGGTCCGTGCATGTAGGTCGCGGCAACCTCCTCATTGACGAATCCTTCAAAGGAACTCCGGTATTCATTGCCGTGTCCGCTCAGCACCCTGCCGAGCGGGGTCGTTACGCCCTTTGTCTGTCCGCCGTGATTCTCAAAGCCCACGGCACGGAAGGTTTCGCCGTCCATCGTCACTTCGATCGCAATATTTCCGATGCAGCGGTGATCCCGGTCGGAGGCTTCCGTATAGTAGTCAAAGAAGCCAAGACACGGAACCGTTCTGCCGTCCTGGTCACGGTAATACTTTCCGAACATCTGATAGCCGCCGCAGATCAGGAGAAATGCGGTACCGTTCTTCATGGCATCTTCAATGCCGCTGCGGCGGGAAAGAAGATCCTCAAAAATCAGACTCTGTTCACGGTCGGCGCCGCCGCCGAGGAAAAAGATATCGTAATCCTGAATGGTTCTCGATTCTCCGATTCCGCAGGTATCCACAGTGACATCGATGCCGCGTTTTTCACAGCGCGTCTTCAGCACCTGAATGTTGCCCTTGTCGCCGTAGAGATCCATCAGGTCGTGATACATCCACAGTATCTTCAGTTTCATTTCTGATGCCTCCCTGCCTGTTTCCGCAGAACCGCACGGGTTGAATGAAGCGCGGTATAGGTGGAAATGACATGGCTTTCCAGCTTTGCCTCATCCAGCCAGCGGATTGCATCTCTGGCATTCTCAATGACCATGACCCGGTCTTCCAGCCCTTCATATTTGAGGCGGAGCGCCATGTCATACGGACGTGTTCCGGAACAGACGATCGTTCTGACAGAAGGATCATTCAGCCGTTCAAAATGCGCATCCCAGATCCACGAAACATCATGACCGTCCTGATCGTTGTCATTCAGGAAGATACAGATATTCTTGTCTCCCGGCTGTCCGAGAATGAACTTCATCACCTCATTGGCGCCGGTCGGATTCTTGATCAGATTGATCGTGCACGGCCGGCTCAGCTGGAACACTTCATTTCTTCCCTCTTTCAGCACATAATTCCGGAATACCCTGTCTGCGGCGGAAACGTCTCTTCCCATCGCATTCATCAGACAGAGCACCGAGGCACAGTTATATACGCCGTAAATGGAATTCACGAAGGAATGATAGGTCTTTCCCTGCGCCTGAAAGGAACCGTTGTCAAAATCGACATCCGTCACGACGAGATCCGGAGTGATATCACCGAATCCGTCATACGGGCAGCGGAACCGCCCGATATGGGAATACTGATAATAAGAATAACTGAGCGGTTTTCCGCAGCGCGGACAGAACTTGCCTTCGCCCGCCTCATCCGAAATACTGCGGGAATGGATCGTTTCATTCACGGAAAAATAATGCACACGGGCCTTCTCCGCCGCATCTGCGAGCCGGAGCACATTCGGATCATCTCCGTTGAGAATCAGGTCCCCCTCAAAATCCTTTACCAGTTCGATCATTTTCCGGATGATCGTTTCCATCTCTCCGGCACGGTCCAGCTGGTCTCGGAAAAAGTTGGTGATCACCAGCGCAGTCGGATGCAGTGCATGAAACTGCCGGTACAGCGTCAGTTCATCGACTTCCAGAACAACCGCATCCGCATCCACACGGTACTGATCATCACAGTTTGCGGCAAGCGTAGTCGCAATCCCGACATTGAGGTTGTCGCCGCGGTGATTGTTCACCACCTTCATTCCGGACTCCCGCAGGGATTCTGCGATCAGATTGGACGTGGTGGTCTTTCCGTTGGTTCCCGAGACAAGAATGACATGTCCGGGCATCTTCATCTTCTCAATGAACCGGGGGTCCATCCGAAGTGCCAGAACACCGGGAAGCGAACCGCCACGGCCGGCATGCGCAAGAACGGAATGAATTCCTTTTACAAGCTTCAGGCGGATATCCATGATTATTTTCCCGCCTTGTAGAACTGCCGGTTTTCAAACGCAAACATCTTCGGCGTCCAGTTCCCGGGCTTGACCTGTGAAAGCGCCTGCCGCAGGGAATTCATGCGGGCGTCCATATTGTCGATCAGGAAAAGTGCTTCCGCTTCCGGAATCGCCGGCAGAACCGGTGAGCCGAATTCATGTTTTCCGTGATGCGAAAGAATCATATGCCTGAGCAGCAGCGTTTCCGGCCGGTCGCTGAGACCGAGTTCCTGCGCTGTCTCAACAAGCCATCCGTGACCGATGGAAATATGTCCGGTCAGCTTTCCTTCGAGAGTATATTCGTTTGATACAAGACCGCCGAGCTCCGCAGTCTTTCCCATGTCATGAATGAGGACGCCGGAAATCAGCAGATCGCGGTCGAGCACCGGATACTGCGCCGCAATGTGCTCCGCAAGATTCGCCATTCCCACCGTATGCTCCGCAAGGCCGCCCAGATAGTTGTGATGGATCCGGGAAGCCGCCGGATAGTCAAAGAAGGCCTTTCCGACTTTTTTATACATTGCCTCCACAAGCGTGCGGAGCGTTTCATTCTGGATTGAACGGATATAGCCACCGATCTGCGACTTCAGTTCGCTTACCGCCACCGGGCTTGCCATGACATATTCGCTGAGATCGACTTCATTCTGATCCAGATCACGGATGGAATTGATGCGCAGCTGAAGTGCATTGTTGTAGTCCAGCACTTCAAAGGTGAGCTGTTCCACATGACCCGGAACCGCCGCGGCAATATCCTCCGGAGACGCATCCCAGAGCTTTCCGTCAATCGTTCCGGAATTATCCTGAAGCACCAGGCTGAGATACGGGGTACCCTTCTGCGTAACGCCCTTCAGAACATTCTTTACAAGAAGGTTCATCGTATGCCGTTCTTTTTCCCGAAATTCCTTTACCTTTGTCATACATTCCACTCCATTTCATCAAGGATCGCATAGATATCTTCCGCATTATACCCCTGCGCACTGCAGTAGCGGTATACCGTATTGCGGAGCTTTGTGCCCTCGTACTTCTTTTCATAGCGCTTTTTTGCCTTGGCAGCGCATTTCCGGAGATTGTCCAGTTCCTCCATACTGTCATCACGGAAGTCAAACTCCGCGATGACCGCATCGGCGACCTCGCTGCTGTAGCCCTTGGCAATCAGCTTTGCCTTGAGCTTGTTCTGCTTCATCCGCTGACTGGTATCCGGAAGTGTGCGCGCGGCCCGCTTTGCGAACGCCATGGCATCCTCATATTCCGTATCCGGCTGTTCCTCCAGCATGGAGCTGATCATCTCGGCCGGAATGCCTTTCTTCCGCAGTTCCCGGATCATCCGTTCCCTGCCGAAGAGTGCGAGCTTCATCCGTGAAATATTCTCCATGCAGTAACGCTCATCGTCAATGTATCCCTTGAGCTCCAGGCGCTCAACGATTTCATTGACCGTTTCAATATCACAGGAGGTATTGCGTGTCAGCCAGTCATAGATCTCCTTGCGGGTACGGTCCTTTGCGGCGATGCGCCGCATGCAGCTGCGCCATGCACGCACAGCATCCTGCTTGCGCCGGATCCGTTCGACCGCAGAGGAAGAAAGCCGCATGCCTTTCCGGATGCCTTCGTTGTAGTAATCATCCAGCGACATCATAAGACGGATATCTTCACCGGAACTGCGGCCCATATTTCCGAGATAGATCTGAACGATGTCTTCCTTTACCTGAACATCCTCAACGACAAGCATATGTTCATAGAGATCGATGGCCCGTTCATACACATGGATCGCCCGCTCATAAAACACTTCGGCGCTTAAGGGCTGAACCTGTTTCAGGACCTGCTCCTTCATCCTGCTGAGTTCTTCTTCGGACATCTGTTCCATGTCCTTAAGAATCCGCGCCAGATCCTCCGCATCGGTAAAATAGCGGCCGGTTCTGCCTTCGATCAGCAGCTCTTCCAGAACGACATCCCTGCGCGCCAGCAGCGGCAGCCCTGCGGCCATTGCCTCCACAAAGGTCATGCCCTGTGTTTCGGAAAGACTGGCGCTGACAAAGAAATCGGCGCTGCGGTAATAATCCGCCACTTCCGCTGCCGGTTTCGGTCCGGCAAACAGAACATTGGAGATTTTCTTTGTCTCCGTGTATTTTTTCAGCCGTTCAAGATCCGGTCCGCCGCCGACAACGAGAAGACGAAGACTGCATCCCTTCTCTTTCGCAGCCGAAAACCCGTCGATCACAACATCCAGGGATTTTTCTTCGGCGATCCGGCCGACATAGATGGCCAGACGCTCATCCGGCCGGATTCCCATACCGGCACGGATTTCTTCGGTCCGTCCGGGCGGCTGTCTGTCAGGCGCAAACTGTTCCAGCTCAAGGCCGGTCGGCACGACATGAATTTCCGATGTCACGTGATAGCATTCCAGCAGTTTCTTGGTCTTCTCACTGGGTGCGATCACCGCCGCCGAGTTGTCCGACATGTATTTGGAAAACCAGCCGACCGCCTTTTTGACCTGTGCGTCAAACCGGTCGGAATTCAGCAGGTTGATGTAATGCGTGTAGTCCTCATAGGAGGTGTGGTAAGTGCTGACAAGCGGAATGTTCAGCTGTTTTGCGCAGAAGCGCGCGAAAATACCGACACCGAACTCCGTCTGAACATGGATCACATCGAGATTCAGATCCCGGATCTCATTCAGCGCATTGATGTGAAACGGCTGTGTCACCGCATAGCCGTAAAGACGCTTCACCGTAACGCCGGCAAGACGCAGCACATCGTGTTCCTCATTCCACTTTGCCCACCCTGTGCCGGGCCGCGTTGCGACAACATAGACATCATGCCCGTGTTTTTTCAGTTCCCGGAACAGAATCCAGGTGGAATTAGCCACGCCGTTGAGATCCGGCGGAAATGTATCTGAAAATAATCCGATTCTCATCGCTTCTCCTTTTCCGGCGCAAATGCCTGATCCAGCGCAGCGGTACGACGTACTTTTGAAATCAGATAGACGACACCGCCGGCAATCATATCAAAATAATAGGTCATAAACCGCCACAGCAGCATTGTCGGACGGACATTGACACTGCCGAGCACAACCCGGAACATCAGCAGAAATGTAGCTTCCGTTCCCCCGCTTGCGCCGGGAAGCGGAATGAACGCATTGACCATCGCCACAAAAGACGCCAGTGTAAGCATATCCGGAAACATTGAGGGAGTAACCGGGAGGCGGAGCGCTTTTGCGGACATGTACGGCACCGAATAGAACAGGATCAGCCGTACAAAGTGCGTCAGGCATACTTTTGCGACCATGGGCTTGTGATTGGAAAGCTGATCCACTTCCTTCTGAAAACGTCTGAGCTGCTCATCCAGCCCGCTCAGAACCTTTTCACGGTCTTTGACAAGATGCAGTTTTGCGCCGAGTTCAATTCCCGTTGTGGTCAGCCATGTATAAATCCGCGGAAATTTGACAAAGGCCCACAGGGATACGATGACGGCCGCATTTACAAGAAATCCGAGAAGAACAATAACGAGGAACTGATTGAATTTCGTATAGAAGTAACGGAACTTGAACAGAAGCAGCACAAAAACCGATGCGACAAGCGTGGACTGAAAGAGGATGAAATTCATCCAGAGCACCCCTGCCGATTCCGATACCGGAACGCCCTGGCGCCGGAACAGGAAAACCTGGGCAAACTGGCCGCCGCTTGAGCTCGGCGTGATCTGATTGAAAAAGCCGCCGACAAACGCATTCTCAATGCCTTTCCGCAGCGTATATTCCGGACGGGAAAGATTTGTCTCCAGCTTCAGCGCATAGCCGTTCAGCACACGGAAAAGAATCATCGCGGCCATGATCAGAAGCAGCCAGAACCGGTCTGCCTGTTTCAGCCGGTCAAATACCTCTGCCGGGTTATCACGTACCGTAAGGTAGACAATCAGAGCCGAGAGTCCGATGACGAGTGCAATATTAAAAACGTAGTTCGAAAACAGACGCTTCAGTTTATTCATACGCAGATAATTATACTATTAATCGGTTCTTTCTCAACACGCCGCAAGGATCTCGTCGGTCACGGTTTCATCCTTCAGAACCGCCTCATATACACATCTCAGCTGTCTTCCGATCCGTTCGATTGAACGTTCTTCAGCCGTTCTGTATCCTGCTTCGCCGGTTGAAGGAATCCGGTGTTCCGCGCAGTCCGCTATCAGTTTTACAAATGAATCATTACCGGTGCCCTTGTAACAGTTCACGCCGTTAATCAGCCATGGGTCAAAGGCTCCGATATCACGTACGATCACCTGCTGGCGGGAAGCCAGGGCTTCGAGAACAACAATTCCTTCCGTTTCCTCATAGGAAGGAAAAAAGAACGCCGCAGAATCCTGAAATGCGCCCTGAATGATCGGACCCTTGACATATCCCGGAAACAGACAGTTGTCCGGATGATGTTCAATCACATCATTGACCTTGTGCGGCACCGCCATCGGCGAGATCTCTCCGAACCAGATAAACTGATACTCCGGCAGCCGTTTTGCGACCTCGACAAAGTCAAGAATTCCTTTCCGCACAAACGGCAGTCCCACGCCGAGAATCACCTTTTTTCCGTCCGCGATCCGGAAGTAGTTCCGAAAGGCTTTTACCTTTTCGGCATCCGGCGCAAACAGGGAAAGGTCGATGCCGTTGGAAATCGCATAAATCGGCCGGTCGATCCCGTACCCGCGGATCAGGCTGCGTGAATACGGTGTCGGCGTGATAATCGCATCCCCTTTGGAATAGAGCGACACCAGCCCGTGCTTCACCAGCGGCGACAGAAGATTGGAAAATACAAAACTGTTCCGGAAGTCTTCTTCGGTGCTGTGCGCGTGATAAATTACTTTTTTCCCGAGTTTTCTGGCATGGGCAATGATCGCATCGCTGTTGATTCCGCAGGTGTTGATATGGAGGATGTCATAATCTTCATCCCACGGATCTGTCGTATATTCAATCCCCTGCGATGACAGTGCAGCTTTCTGATGCTCAAACGCCCTTCCGACCCCGGAAGTCTGAATCAGACTTTCACTTTCAAAATATAAAAGTACTTTCATAATTGCTGTAGTGCGGCGCTGCGGTATCCGCCGCTTTTTTAATTCTACCCTGTTTCGCGGCCTTATGGCGCAAAACCGTAAGCGGATTGTCCGGCAGAATAAAAAACTCTCTCCCGTTTTGGGAGAGAGCTTTCTGCTTTGGTTAACCGGCAGGACTCAGCCTTCCTGAATCTTTGCCTTGTTAATGAGCTTGGTGTAGCGTGTCTGCGCATCTGCCAGAGTCTTGGCGAATGCAGCTTCCGCAGCTTCCTGACCCTTGAGCTTCGGCAGGTTGAAGTAAC
>CAMOOA010000029.1 GCA_946621045.1 uncultured Erysipelotrichaceae bacterium | reverse complement strand
TTGTGGAAGCACTGAAAAATCTTCCCTGTTTTGCCTTCAAAACCGAGTAATTTTTCAATGTTTAAATTCATTTTTGCCAGATTGTCTGATTCCCCGAATCAGTGCAGGTTTGTGTCCGGGAGTTGTCTTCCATTTGGCAAGCCACGAATCGATATGTCTTCTTAATTCCATATATCATGACTCCCGGTTATATTTTGCCTTCATTTTCGGAAATTTCCGAGCGAGTTTAAACCAATTATCGAAAATGTCTGGACGAGTTTTTACGCCGATTACAGAAATGTCAGGGCGTGTTTTTGTTTCGCTAACCCTTATTTTGCTCCTTTTACGCCATTCTCTTCAGCAAACTTCATATACTTCTCCGCATAACTCTGTGCCATCTCTGTCATTGCCGCATTATGCTTGTTCGTCAGCGCGTCGATTTCGTTCTTATGCATTGCTGCCATCTGCTCGATTTTGTTCTCCAACTTGTGCAGCATCTCCTTGAGTTCATTGACTTCATGCTCCAGGTTGGCATTGCGCTCCCGAGTGACATCCCAGAGCTTCTTTTCATAAATCTCTCCGGCCCTGCAGAAAAAGCACAGATTCCGTATGCCGTCCCGGCTTACTGCGGTTCTGCAATTTCCATCACCGAATACCGGTCACGGTACTTTTTCGGTGTCATGCCCTTGTATTTCCGGAAGATCTTTCCGAAATAGCTCTGATTCGGAAAGTTGACATATGCCGCTATGGCCGGAAGTGAAAGATCGGAATATGCCAGAAGATTGGCTGCCCGGTAAACCCGTTCCTCATTGATGTAATCCTGGATGCGGGTGCCGGTCTCCTTTGAAAACAGACGGGAGAGATAGGACGGTGAAATACCGAGCGCTTCCGCAATATCCTCAAGATAGATCTTCTCCCGGTAGTGTTTGCGGATGTAGTCCTGGCAGCGCTCCACATAGCTTGAGCTGCGGGAGCGGTCGGTTTTTTCCTTTACCCGCGCAGAAAACTCCGCGAGTGCCTGGTTCCGGTACTGAAGAATTACGGCCGGCATCTCTGCACTGTCGCATTTCTGAATATAGTATCCGCTGATGCGGTAGGCTGTCTCCGGTGTAATGCCCCCTTCAATGGCCGCCCGCGAACAGAGGGCGATTCCGATGATCGCAAGGTTTTTCCGATGCCCGAGTTCCTCACCGGAAAGCCGGCCGCTGTCACGGTCCATATTCTCCGCGATGCGGATCGCTTCCTCGCCTCTTCCTTCCCGGATGGCACTCATCAGCTGCTGTTCTTCATGATAACTGTGCCGGATGGCATTATTGTCATTTTCCTGTTCTTCCTTCATGACAAACGAGGTCTGTTCTTTCTTTACATCCCTGTCGCTGTCGCTGATCAGGCGGCTGAGGTAAAGCAGCTCCTCCTCTTCCACATCCGTCTGTTCCAGCACTATGCCCGCAAGCAGAACCATATTCCGGATTTCCGGCAGAGTAAAAGCCGGAAGCTCCCGGAGATCATCGGTCGTGATTCCGTAGGCCCGTGCCGTCTGCCTCCGCTTTACGGTATTGAGTTTCATATGGCACATCGGCCCGAGAAACAGAATGTCATTCCCCGCATGCATTGCCGCAAAATAACACTCATGCACACCCTGATAGATATACGGACCCTTCGCGGAAGCCGCGCCTGCGCGCAGGATGGTCCGCAATTCATCGGATTTCATGAGCGGACTGTCCTCGATGATCCCGGAAAAGGAAATCAGCTCTCCGGTTTCCCGTTCCAGCACAAGGTCGGTTTTCAGCACGCTGCACAGTATGGTAAGTTTGTTTTCCCGCATTGTTCCTCTACTGCTCAGCGTATCATAATAAGAACAAAAAGAACAGAATAAGAATAGGATTTTCCATGCTTATGGTGCTACATTACCCTTGAAAACAGAGAAGGCGGCTTATGGATATCAGATGCGGATGGCTTGAATGCGCGGACTGGAAGAAAACCGATGAAACACAGGCAAGACTGCTTATGTTCCGGAAAACACTGGTTCTGGAAACACTTCCGGAATCCCTTTTCCTCCGGATCAGCGCAGACACAAGATACCGGTTGTATGTCAACGGAGAATTTGTGCAGTACGGTCCCTCCAAGGGAGACAATACGGTCCGTTACTATGATGAGATGGATCTTGCGGCGTTCCTTCAGGAAGGAGAAAACACGGTCGCGGTCTGGCTCCTGCATTACCCCGCGGATCCAAAGCACGGCAATCACAGCCTTTTCCGCTTTGCGGTGCCCCGCCTGTTCATCGACGGCATAGAGCTCTCCGGATGGAAGAGCCGGGTCGATAGGACAACGGAATTCCATGCGGAAGAAACACGGTTTGCGCCGCTTCAGATCCACGAATCCGCAGCTGCCGAAGATGTTTCCTGGCGGACCGGCGGATTTGATGATTCCGCCTGGCAGGACTGTGTGGTCTCAGATCCCGGGCTGCTGCCCGCTGTGCTTCTGCCGGAACATCTGTCTCCCCGGACCATCCCGTTCATGTACCGGAAGAAGCATTCCCTTGCCCTTCCCGTTACGGAGATTGCGGCGGATACGGACTGCACGTTTGTGATCGATGCCGGGGAGGAGATAACCGCATTTGTGCAGCTTGCTCTTGCCGGAGGCAAAGGCGCATCCATCGAGCTGCTTTACAGTGAATGTTATGAATATGAAGACGGAAAGGGAGACCGCACGGATTCCGTGCACGGGCATCTGTCCGGCTACCGGGACTGTATCCGTATTGCGGAAGACGGGACTGCGGTATTTGAACCGTTCTGGTTCCGCACCTTCCGCTATATTCAGGTGACCGTGCATACCGCAGCGCCGGTGCGTCTTGAATCCCTGACCATCGAAGAAACCGGATATCCGCTGGAAGTAAAGAGCACGGTAAGCACCGATGATCCGACGCTCTCGGATATCTGGGACATCAGTCTGCGCACGCTCCGCCGCTGTATGCAGGAAACCTATACGGACTGCCCGTTCTATGAACAGCTTCAGTATGTCATGGATACGCGGTCACAGATCCTTTATACCTATGCTGTCTCGGCAGATGACCGGCTGGCACGGAAAGCCATTGATGACTTTGCGCGTGCCCAGCGGCCGGACGGCCTGCTGAACTGCAGTTATCCGAATACCAACGTGAATGTGATCCCGGGGTTTTCGATCTACTACATCCTGATGGTTCATGACCACATGATGTACTTCGGAGACCGCAGGCTTGTCACACAGTATCTGCCGGTGATTCACCGCATCCTTGCCTTTTTCCGCTCCCATCTGAATGAACAGGGTCTTGTCGCAAAAATCGGCGGTGTCAATGAAACGGAACCGTTCTGGTCCTTTATCGACTGGGCGGAAGCCTGGATGGAGACAACCGGAATGCCGAAGGCAGGCCTCTGTGGTCCGATTACCCTGGAAAGCGAGCTGTATCTCTATGGACTGAATCATGCCGCAGAACTCTGCGCCTATGCCGGCGATGAAATGCAGAAGACCTATGAGACAGAAGCGGAAGCCCTGAAGGTATCCATCCGCGCTTTCTGTATGAAGGACGGCATGATCACAGATGGCCCGGGGATAAATGACCTGTCCCAGCAGGCGCAGGTTTTCGGGGTTCTCAGCGGAATCTTCACGGAGGCAGAAGGCGCTGCCGCGATGAAGCGCACGCTGCAGGACGCTTCCGTCACCGGATGCACTGTCGCCACAAGCTGGTATCTCTTCCGGGCTCTGGAACAGACCGGTCTCTATGAATATACAGACCGGTACTGGGATATCTGGCGCAGGATGATTGAGAATCACTGTACCACCTGCGTGGAGGGAGAATACTATCCGCGCAGCGAATGCCATGCCTGGGGCGCCCTGGCGCTGTATGAGCTGCCTGCCGCTGTGCTCGGTGTGCGGCCGGGGTCGGCCGGCTATGAGACCATTCTGGTTTCTCCGGCATGCGGCATGCGTTCGCATGCGGAAGGAACCGCCGTTACGCCGCACGGACCGGTTCATGTGAAGTGGAGCCGGAGCGGAGCACAGCTGGATCTTGCGATCGATGCGGAGGAATCCGTAAAACGGCGCATCAGAACAAAATAAGAGTATTTTCCGCAACAAAAGGATATCGATGAGGCTTTATCTGCGCTACAGTACAGTCAGATAAAGCTTTTTCATTCAGGAGGCATTATGGAGAGAAAACCGATTCTTGATATCCGGATCGAAGCCAACGGCAATCCCCTTCATTTTCAGGGAAGCACAGCGGAAATCGACATCATTCCGTTTAAGGGAAACGTGGACTGCGATCTGTTTCACGGCATTGTGGAGCCGTTCGGCGTGGACACCCAGATCGTCAACGCTGTGCATGTGCGCCACATGTCGGCACGGTATGTACTGACCGGCAGAGATGCCGAAGGAAATGACTGTCATATCTACGTGGAGAACAACGGATGGTTTGATGATCTTCATAAAACCATGCCGTTTCATACGATTCCCACATTCTATACAGACAGTCCGGTACTGGCAGATGTCCTGCATAAATGCACTTATACCGGCGAAGGGACAGAACTGGAAGACGGGCTTCATATCCGTTTTTATCCGATAGAGGAGGCTGAATAATGGACAGACGATTCTTTGGCGTCGGCGAACCGCTGATTCAGCGGGAAACCGATCAGGGCATCCATGCGCCGGACTACCTCGATCTTGTGCATGCCCTCGGCTGTAATGCCTTCCGCTCCTGGATGCATCTCACCGATCTGCTGGATGATCCCGAAACGGTTATTGCGGAAATGGCAGAACGGCATCACCGGCTTCTTGCCCGGGCAAAAGAGCTTGATATCGAAGTGACCGGCATGAGCCATGAATGGTTTCTGCCTGAAGGCTGCATTCAGAAAAAGGGCCATGCCATGCCGGAGCGCGATCTTTCAGAAGGAAGCCGTTACCGGAAGGCTCTGAAGATGCTGGAGAAAAGCTGGGAAACCATGGCTGCCGCCTTTCCGGAAGTGGCCATCTGGGAAGTCGGAAATGAATGGAATCTCAATGCTTTCCTTCATCCGGACGGATTCCTGTCCACTGACATGAGCCGTCCCTTCACCGCCGATGAAAAGATGGATATCGCGGTGGACATGATGTATGTCTCCGCAAAAGGCATCCGCAGAGGAAATCCGAACGCAAAGGTCGCAAGTTTCTCCCCGGCCCTGTCCACCCCATCCCTGGGCGGCGACATGCCCGCCTTCCTGCCGGTGATGTACGGGGTTGCCTGGACGCTGGACAAAGTCTATCAGCGTATTAAAAGCGGGCAGTTCCCCTCTGAAGACCCTTCAGACTATTTCGATTATGTCGCCTGGCATCCCTATGTATTTACAAACAGGCCGGATGTCAGCGACCGGGATCTCTTCCTCGATGTGGATGAGCCCGACCAGCTGTGGAAGAGCTTCAATGACAGTGCGTACAAGGTCATGTGCATGTACGGCGACGGCGCCAGAAAAGTGCTCCTGACGGAAGCCGGATTTACGGATCTTGGAAGAAACGATCTGGAAGAGCGCTATGCGGCATACAACCGCAAGCTCCTGCAGATTGCCTCCGAACTTCCCTATGTGCACACCCTGCATAACTTCCGGCTGCTCAATGAAAAGGCAATGCTGGAAAGAAACGGCATTGAACAGAATGAAATCGGCGGTCTCACCGAGGTATACTTCGGCATCTTTGAGGACCCATGCGACGGCGGAATGCCGCGCAAACGGGCTTATGAAATACAGAAAATGACCGGCAGCGCCGAAGATCTTGAAGCGGCAGCCCGGGCGGTCAGTGAAAGGAACCAGGTAAAATGAAAGACTATATCGTAACAACAACCTCCGGCAGTGTGCGCGGTTATGAACGCGACGGACGCATCGACTATCTCGGCATCCCCTATGCGGAGCCTCCCGTCGGAGAACGGCGGTTTAAACGGGCAGTTCCGAAAGCGCCGTGGGAAGGTGTATATGACGCAAAGGAATACGGACCGATACCGCTTCAGTACAACGATGGAAAGGTCATGGGGGACGAAGACTGCCTGACGGTAAACATTCAGCGTCCGCTTACCGGTGAGAAGCTGCCGGTATTTCTCTGGATCTACGGCGGCGGATACAACACCGGCTATTCTTCCGATGAGATGTACCGCGGCGAGGCGTTTGTAAAGGACGGCATCGTATTCGCTTCTTTCAACTACCGGCTCAATGTGCTCGGATTCTATGATTTCACCACATATCCGGGCTGCGAGGACTTTGAAAGCAACTGCGGACTTTCCGATCAGATTCTTGCGATCAACTGGATTCATGACAACATTGCGGCGTTCGGCGGCGATCCGGACCGGATCACGATCGGCGGTGAGTCGGCAGGCGGAGCCTCCACAGTCAATATGCTCGCATGTCCGTCGGTGAATGGCTGCTTCTCTCAGGCAATCATTCAGAGCGGTCTGCCCAACTGTGTCATGACCCATGAAACAGCAAGGGAAAACATTGATCTTTTCCTTGAAGGAATGCACTGGACAGAGAAGGATCTGTTCCATCTGCGCAGGGATGATCCCCGTCTCTTCCTTGTCGGAAATGAATATGTTTCCGCAAAGCATCAGTATAAAAACCCGGGCATGTTCCTGCCGGGACCGATCCAGGATGATCTGCTTCCGGTACGGCCGATTGACGCGATCCGCAGCGGCAGTGCGGAAGGCGTGAAGATTATCATCGGTACGAACATGCATGAAGGAACGATGTTCGTGCATCCGGAAAACACCGGCTTCCCAAACAGCTGGACGATGATTACCGAGATGCTGGAGAAAAACGGAGCTGTCGGTTCGCTCTGGGATGTGGTCGATTACTACCATCCTTCCTCCAACGATGATTTCTCCATTTTCTATGAACCGTCTCTCTCCATGTCCAGCAGTATTCCGCCGCTTTCCTCCGGTGCCCGGCAGTCCGGCGGCGATCCGTTTATCCGCTTTGCGACAGACTATGCGTTCGAAGTGCCTGCGATCAAGGTGGCGCTCGGACAGAAGAAATATGAAAACGATGTATGGATGTACCGGTATGAACTGGTAACCGCTTCGGGAAAGGCAACCGGCTGGAAGGCAAGTCATGCCTTCGAGCTGCCGGCAGTATTTGTCAAGAAGGACCATCCGTTCAGTCATTTCGTTTATGACGGCGAAGCACCGGAAGTGTTTGAGAATATCTCACAGCAGATGCATGGCGACTGGGTGCGGTTCATCAAAACCGGCGAGCCGAATCCCGACTGGGGAAGGTTCGAAGGTGCAGTGTCACCGGTGCGCATCTATGACCGGGAATGCAGAACCGAGATGCTCGACCGCCGCATCCTGACAGCGGTATGGGGAGATCTTCGCTTCTACGAAAAGTAAAAAGCAGTCAGCTTCACATGATCTGTTCTGCAACAGAACAGAACTGAAATAACCGATATCGAAAAAAGCACAGTGCCTGTGATGTTTTCATTGCGGTCAGATCCCGTCGGGCACGGCTTGGAAAGGAATAAAATGAAACGAAACTATCCTCATCTCTGTGCCCCGATTACGATCGGCAGAACCGTATTCCGCAACCGTATGTTCTCAGCCCCGATGGGCGGAACAGATATAACGAATGACGGATGTATCGGCCCGAAATCCACTGCCTTCTATGAACTGAGAGCGAAAGGAGGCGCTGGCGCGGTCACTGTATCCGAGCTGATGGTCCATCCTGCCACGGACGGTTCCCATGCTTATCATCTTGACGAAAGCATTCTGAATTCCCTGGCTGGCGCAGCTTATACCGCAGATGCGATTCGCCGCCACGGTGCGATTCCGTCCATCGAACTGTCTCATTCCGGCCGGTTTGCCGGAACCTACATGACCGATAAAAAAAGACAGAAAGCGATGTCTCAGTGGGGCCCGTCAGCCGGGGTAAGAGCGGACGGCGTCGAAGTAAAAGAACTCACGAAGGAAATGATTGGTGAAATTACTGCGGCATATGCACATGCGGCAGGTCTTGCAAAACGGGCCGGCTTTGAGATGGTTATGATTCATGGCGGTCATGGCTGGCTGATCAATCAGTTTCTGTCACCGATGTTTAATCAGCGGACCGATGAATACGGCGGATCGGTTGAAAACCGATGCCGGTTTGCGGTCGAGGTGCTGCAGGCAGTCCGGAACGAGGTTGGTCCGTTCTTTCCGATCGAATTCCGTATGAGCGGAGCAGAGCTTGTACCGGAAGGATATGATCTTGCGGAAGGAGTGAAAATCGCACAGGCCGTCGAACCGTATGCGGATCTCATTCATGTCTCGGCCGGAACCTATCAGAGAACGTTCGGACTGACGCATCCTTCGATGTTCACCGAACACGGCTGCAATGTATATCTTGCGGCCGAGATCAAAAAACATGTAAACAAGCCGGTCGCAACCATAGGCGGACTCAACGATCCGGCTATGATGGAGGACATCATCGCCTCCGGCAAGGCTGATGTGGTTTATATGGCAAGAGCGCTTCTGGCAGACCCTGAGCTCCCACGGAAGGTGACGGAAAACAGAGAAGCGGAGATCGTGCACTGCCTTCGCTGCTTTACCTGCATGGCAGAGCGGGCAGCGACATCCACCAGGCGCTGCACGGTAAACCCGCTGATTGGCAGAGAACTGGAAGGCACGGAAGTTGTACCGGTTAAAGAAAGCGGGCGGAAGAAGGTGCTTGTGGCAGGAGCAGGGCCGGGCGGCCTTTATGCGGCATACACTGCCGCAAGAAGAGGGCACCGGGTTATTCTCTGCGAAAAGGAAGCGGAAGCAGGCGGAATTCTGAGAAGCGAGCAGGCCCTGCCGTTCAAGCGGGAGATGTATGAACTCTCACACACCTATCAGCGTCTTGCTGAGCAGGCAGGGGTTGAGATTCGGCTGAATACAGAAGTGACAAAAGAATATGCCGAAGCAGAGAATCCGGATGCCCTGATCATCGCTGCAGGTTCCGTACCGCTGATTCCGCCGATTCCTGGTCTCAAGGGTGAGAACGTCGTTATTGTAAATAATTACTACAAAGAAAAAAACAAAGTCACAGATGATGTTGTTGTCTTCGGGGGCGGACTCGCCGGCTGTGAATGTGCAATTCATCTTGGCATGGAGGGTAAGCATGTGCATCTCGTCGAGATGCGGGATGTGCTTGCGCCGGATGCCAATGTACGCCATCGCCCGCTGCTTCTGAAAGAGATTGAGCAGTACGCTGTGGTTCATACCGGATACAAAGGTATTGAGGTAACCCCGGAAGGGATAGTCTGTGAAACCGGCAGCGGCGAACGTGTGCTTGTTCCGGGCAGAACCGTAATCTGCGCTCTTGGACAGCGTTCGCGGACCGATACCGTGCAGGAACTGATGGACGCAGCACCGTTTGTGCGGGTGATCGGCGATGCCTCCCGGGTTTCCACGATTACCAATGCGGTGTACTGGGGATATCACGCGGCACTTGATATATGAAAGCGCTTTAAAACAGTCAAGATACGAACAAAATAAGCAAGATAAAGATATAAACGCAATCAGAGAAATTTTATTCTGCAACTGTAAACAAACAGAACATATTCACGAGAGAAAAGGAAAGTTGAGGAGAAAAGGAAATGTTTACAACAAAGCATGACGATCCCACAAAGCCTCTCGGCTGGGGAGAAAGAATCGCATACGGTTCGGGCGGATTCGCCTTCAACATGATCAACGGAATCATCGGTTCCTTCCTGACAATTTACTTCACTTCAGCGGCCGGGCTCAATGCCGGCATCATCGCGACAATTCTCGCAGTATCCAAGGTATTCGACGGAATTTCCGACCTCATCATGGGACGGATTGTCGATAAAACAGAAACAAAGATGGGCAAAGCCAGGGTCTGGCTGCTGAGAATGACCATTCCGTTTGCAATTTCCACGATGCTGCTGTTCTTCGTACCGCAGGGCTTCCCTGATATGGTCAAATACATCTATGTATTCCTGATTTACAACATCTGCAATGCGGTCTGCCTGACCGGCATGCTGGTTCCGTTCTATTCCATGGTCGGTCTGATTACGGAAAATGCCTATGAAAGAGGTCTTCTCGGAAACATCCAGCAGATCTTCCAGACGCTCGGCAACGTATTTGTTAACTCCACCTTCGTCATTCTTCTCACAAAGTTCTCTGAGAACCCGAACACGATCTACACCCAGAGATCCTTCACACTCACGATGGCAATCTACTGCGCTCTGATGGTCGTTGTCGCATTATTCTGTGTATTCAATACAAAAGAGCGGGTCAAAGTCGGCGCTGTAAATGAAGCAGAAGGTAAAAAGGAAGAGAAGAAAGAAAATGTCATGGAAACCGTCAAGGCGCTGCTTTCCAACAAGTACTGGCTGCTTCTCACACTCGGCAACTTCGTTGTCTTTGCCATCATCATCTTCTATGCAATGGGTACGGTATTCTTCTCCCAGTATGTGCTCTATGACATGAGTCAGTACGGAAAGCTTGCCAATGCGATCGCCATTGCGCAGTTTGCGATCATGTTTGTTACCCCGGTCATGATGAAGAAGATCTCTAAGGAAAAGATCTATACCTTCGGAATGCTGGTAATGGCAATCGGCTTCCTTGGCTCAGCACTGTTCAAATCTCCTGCACTGCTCATTTTCTCCAATGTTCTGAAAGGACTTGGCGTAGGACTTGCCGGCGGCATGGCGCTCGGAATGGTTGCGGATACTGTTACCTACGGAAAACTCAAGACCGGTGTCGATACCGTCGGTATGGGCAATGCCGGCATCTCTGCAGCACAGAAGATCGGTCTCGGTCTCGGACAGGCAGTCTTCGGATGGGTTCTTGCGGCAGCCGGACTGGATGCGGCGCTGGATGCGCAGGGTCTCCATCAGCCGCAGTCAGTATCCACCGCAATCACATTCATGTACGGCTGGGTACCGGCTGTCATGGCAGGCGCAATGTTCGTCATCTTCCTGCTGTTCTATCACTGCGAACGTGATATCAAAAAACTGGAAGAACGCGCTGTGCAGTAATTAAAGCAGACAATAAAAGGGGCTGTAAAAAACCTCCGGTAAATCCGGAAGTTTATAAGCCCTTTTTTTTCTGTATTTGTAAGAACTTTTACCTAATTAAGAATCATTTATAAAG
>CAMOOA010000028.1 GCA_946621045.1 uncultured Erysipelotrichaceae bacterium | reverse complement strand
GGACAAACTGTCCCGGGTTCTTCAGTTCATACTGACAGAGGAACTTCTTGATTTCATCGATTGCGACCGGCTTGTCAATGGTTCCGCGTGTGCAGCGGTCTTCACAGCGCTTGTTGCAGACGGCGCCGCAGACAGCCGGGAACGGGTTGTCCTGACGGATCAGCCGTACTGCATCTTCATAGCGGCCTTCCGCCGCCATGCGGATATACCCCTGTACGGCGATATGCGCCGGGCAGGCGGTCTTGCACGGAGAGGTGCCGGTGTCATAACAGTTGATCTTGTTGTGATCGCGGTAGTCCGGATCCCACCTGTCTTCGCCCCAGACATTGTCATCGGGAAGTTCATGCATGGGATACATCACCTTGGAGCCGTCTTTGCGGCAGAGCTTCTGACCGAGCTTTGCGGCACCGGCAGGGCAGACTTCAACGCACTTGCCGCAGGCAACGCATTTCTCCGCATCAACGTGTGCGCGGTAGGCGCTGCGGCTCATGTTCGGGGTGTTGAACAGCTGGCTGGTACGCAGACCGTAACAGCTTCCCGGCGAACAGTTACAGATACCTACAATACGGTTGGGACCGTCCAGATTGGTGATCTGGTGCACATATCCCTTGCGTTCTGCACGCATGATGATGTCCATTGCCTCTTCGCGGGTGATGTAGCGGGCATCCTTTCCGGAAGTCACCAGGAACTCTGCGATGTCGCCGACGCCGATGCACATATGGCCTTCGATGTCGCCGACACCTTCGCCGCGGATGCGCTGCGCCTTGCGGCAGGCGCAGACCATACTGCAGAAGGTATCGTATTTCTGAAGCCAGTGGGAAAGGTGTTCGACGGAAACCGACTGGCTTTCCGCTTCGATTGCCTTTTCCACCGGGATAACATGCATGCCGATGCCGGCGCCTCCCGGAGGAACCAGTTTTGCGGCAAGCTCAAGCGGCTCCTGCGGCGCAAGGTTGAACATTGTCGCGACCTCCGGATGCAGATCCGGAAGGGTCGGATGCTCGACCATGTATTCGCCGCTGCCGACAACCCATTTCGGAATCAGATACTGAATATGGTTGTCCGCATTGTCGCGGTTCTGTTCGATAATACCGATCCAGAGCAGGTGGTTGATGATTTTCTGCGCTTCGTCTTCGCTCATGTTGTTCCATTCGGCGAGCTCCTTTGTGGTGCGGCCGACACGGCGTTTTTTGAAGCTGATCATGAACTTTACTTCTTCTTTGGTAAGCATGCGGTCAAGAATCCAGAAATCCATATGATTCTCGTGCATGCCGCCGGGGAGCTTGCGCGGGATGTTGTCGGTGATCATCCGGGCAAGTTTCATTACAAGTTCCTTTTTCTCGGGATCATCGCAATGATAGTCTTCCTGCGGAAAATCGCGTTCATTGACATGAATGCGGGGATTCACTTCTCTTGGCATGACAGTTCTCCTTATTGTGTCTGAAACCGCTTACAGGTGCGCATCCCATCTGACGCAGCGGGCGGTTTTGATTGGTTTAACCAAATAAATTATAAAAAAGAGAAAGAAAGACAGTCAACCATAAACACGGCAGGTACAGGCACTCCGGCAGCCGGAAAGCGTACTGGTAACTGGTTTGACCACATTCAGAAACTGTCATTTTTCCCGTGCACAAACACAGGCAGCGCACTATAATGAAATCAGAGAGAGTTTTATCGGAGGATAATGATGGACAAGAACATTAAAATCTGCATCATCGGCGGAGGCCCCGCCGGACTTTCCGCAGGCATGTATCTTGAGAAGAAAGGCTATGAAAACTACACCATTCTCGAGAAGAATGACCATGTCGGAGGCAAGTGCCACAGCCCGCACTATAACGGACGCCGTTATGAAATGGGCGCAATCATGGGTGTTCCTTCCTATTATGCAGTTCATGATGTTGAGGAATTCTGCGGCATCACCCACGACGGACCGCAGCTGAACCGCAACTACAAGGACCGCAACGGCAACGTGATTGAACCGTTCGAGCCGAAAAAGAACATCCTTAAGATTCCGCGTCTTCTGAAGATGAAGAAGCAGGTCACTGAACTTGGCCGTATTCTTGAGACAAAGTACAAGGGTTATGATTTGAACGGACACCGCGGTGTTGCGCAGGGCCGTTATGACGGCTTCGCAGTTACGCCGGAGCGTGAACCGGTCAGCGGAACCAACGAGAACCTCAAGGATCTCGCAATGCCGTTCAAGGACTGGTGTGAAATGAATAATGTTGAACTGACCCAGGATATCTGGATCGGTCCGTTCACATCCTTCGGCTACGGCTACTTTGATGAGATTCCGGCAGCCTATGTTCTGAAATATCTGGATTTCCAGACCTGCATGAACTTTGTCCGCATCAACCTGTGGACATGGAAAAACGGAACACAGTTCATCTGGGAAAGCCTCAATGACAAGCTGAAGAACCATGCACGTCTGAACAGCGATATCACAAAGGTTGAGCGTAAGGACGGCAAGGTCTATGTCACCGTCAACGGTGAAGTGGAAGAGTATGACAAGCTGATCATCACATCGCCGCTCCAGTTCTTCCCGAACTATGCGGACGCACGCGAGGATGAGGCAAAGTACTTCTCCAAGATCGAATACGAACGCTACGACGTTCTGGCAGTTGAGACCCGTCCGGAAGATCATCCGGAGATCTCCTACTACGTATTTGACAACATGACGCCGGACCGTCTCGGACATCTGATGGTTTACTACAGAAGATGGAGAGACACCAAGGATCAGGTCATCACAACCTATGCGCTCCGCAAGCACAAGAACAGTGCGGAGATTCCGTATGAGGAATGCAAGCAGACCGTTCTTGAAGATCTCAGGATCATGAAGAACCCGGCTTCCAACGTCGTCAATGAACAGAGCTGGTATTATTTCCCGCATGTCTTCTCCGAAGACTACGCAGCTGGCTGGTACGATGATGTCGAGGCAATGCAGGGCAAATACGATACCTACTATGCAGGCGAAGTCATGGCGTTCGGTGACATGGACGAAACTGCAGAGTATTCCAGAGAACTGGTAGAGCGTTTCTTCTGAGAATCCGTTCACCATTCATGAATGTCAAAGGGCATCCGGCGTCTCCCGGATGTTCTTTTTTTGGACAGATAATGAAAACTGTACGAAAGAACTGTGAAAATTATTGTTATATTTCCAAAAATATGTAAAAAATAACAATATGTTTCATTTTTCGGATAGAAGGAAGGGAGGCGGACATGAACATTTCAGAAGAATATATGAACCGGCAGGCGGAACTGCTTGCGAAAAACGATGATGTAAGCAGGGACCTGTTTGATTTCTACGGGGTCAAGAAAGGTCTCCGCGATGAGAACGGCGCCGGCGTGCTCACCGGCCTGACCCATATCTCCACGGTGAATGCCTTCAGGATGGTCGACGGCGTGAAGACACCGTGTGACGGAGAACTCCGCTACCGCGGCTATGATGTGAAAGATCTTGTAAGGGATGCGGCAGGAAAGCGGTTCATCTATGAGGAAGCCGCTTATCTTCTGCTGTTCGGAGAACTGCCTTCCGAAACAAAGCTGGCGGAGTTCCGCAGCACCCTGGCGGAGCTGACGCAGCTGCCGACAAATTTTACGCGTGATGTCATCATGAAGGCGCCGAGCGAGGACATCATGAATTCGATGACCCGCAGTATTCTGACCCTTGCGTCCTATGACCCCCGGAAGGAGGATCTTTCCCTGAGCAACGTGCTCCGTCAGAGCATGATGCTGATTGCGGTGTTCCCGATGCTGGCGGTTTACGGGTATCATGCGCACAACCATTACGATGCCGAGGAAAGCATGTATATTCACCGTCCGGATACCGCACTTACAACGGCGGAGAATTTCCTGCGGCTTCTGCGGCCGGACATGCAGTTCACCGAACTGGAAGCACGGGTGCTCGACCTTGCGCTTCTGCTTCACATGGAACACGGCGGCGGAAACAATTCCACGTTCACAACCCGCGTTGTCACATCGGCAGGAACGGATACGTATTCTGCGATTGCGGCTGCCATGTCCTCCCTCAAGGGACACAAGCACGGGGGCGCCAACCTCCAGGTCGTAAAGATGATGGACGATATCCGCATGCATGTGTCCGATTACGAGGATGAAGAGGAGATATCGGCGTATCTGCGGAAGATTGTGCGGAAAGAAGCCTATGACGGAAAAGGACTGATTTACGGAATGGGTCATGCAATCTACTCACTGTCGGACCCGCGTGAACAGATTCTCCGCACCTTTGCGGCGCAGCTTGCGGCTGCCAAGGGGCTGGACAGGGACCTGGCGCTCTATACCAATATCGAGCGCGCCGCCCCGCGGATCATCGCCGAGGAACGGAAGATCTACAAGGGAGTATGCCCGAATGTCGATTTCTACAGCGGATTCGTCTACGAGATGCTGGGAATCCCGCGCGAGCTGTTTACACCGCTGTTTGCGATTGCCCGCATTGCCGGATGGAGTGCGCATCGCCTGGAGGAACTGGTCACCATGGACAAGATCATCCGGCCGGCGTATCGGAGCGTGGCGGAAGACCGCGGATATATCCCGATGGCGGAACGATAAAAGGGAGGCATGAGCGCCTTCCTTTTTCCGTAATACTGATTCTCCGCCGATCCGGTCAGCGGTGACTGTCCGTAAGATTGAGAAACATGATGAATTCATCATGCAGGAAGCCCAGGGATTTTTCCGCATCTCTTGCCTGAATAACGGAAAGCAGATCCGTCATCAGTTTTATGCATTCATCCCGGCCGAGGAAGCGGATCGCATATTCCCAGTAGGACAGCGTCACGACCCGGAAGGAATTGAACAGCAGGGGAAGAATGAAGTTTCCTGACACAAAACAGATGTCATGGTGAAAATCAAAGAAGCTGACCGCAAGGGCGTGGTTGTCTGCCTGGCTTGCGGCAATCGCTTCGCTGGCGACGACATCCTGGCGGAGAATGTCGAAGGATTCCGGCGTCAGCCGGTCTGCCAGCATCTCCAGCGCCTTGCCTTCGATTGCCATCCGCATTTCGAGCATGTCCTTCATGCGGCTGCGTTCCAGAAAGCTTTCGGTGCTGAAGCTCATCAGCATGTTCAGTGTTTCAATCGTTCCGTTCTTGGTATAGTCGCTGACAAATGTTCCCTGGCGGGCGCGTGTCTCCACAAACCCGAGCCGCTCCAGTTCCGCCATCGCAAAATGGACGGCGGACTTGGAAATTCTTGCCTGTGCCGCAAGATCGCGCTCACTCGGCAGTTTTTCACCCGGTTTGAGTTCTCCGCGGATGATCATGCCGGCGATTTTCTGAATGAACAGTTCCTTTACGGTAGGCGCTTCAATGATCCCGATGTCCATATAACCCTCCATCTCTGGTCAAACCATGCACCAGACACTTTCAGTCTAACGAATTCAGAATGTCAAAACAATGCGGAATATTCAATTCACAAAAAACAATATCTCCAATCTGTTTTATAATGAGGTTGGTTAAACCAGAAAGGAAGTTCCTATGGCATTCTATAAAGATAATTATGACGTGATTGTCATCGGCGGCGCGCTGGCCGGAATGAGCTGCGTGATGCGGCTTGCGTCGGAAGGCAAGTCGGTGCTTGTCCTGGAACGGCATAATCTGCCGGGCGGTGTCGCCACAAGTTTTGTCCGCGGCGGAATTGAGATGGAAGCGACGCTCCATGAAATGATGTCGCTCGGTCCGGTTGAAGAACCGCTGTACATCCGGAAGTATCTCGATGAAATGAAGGTCGCAATCGACTGGCTGCGCGTGCCGGAAGCCTATGAGCTGTATTCCCCGGAAGATAATATTGACATAGAGCTTCATGCCGGAAGACGGCCGGACGGCACGTGGATCTGTGCGGATGAAATCGAGGCGCAGTATCCCGGTACGAGAGCGGAAGTCAACCGTCTGCTGGAACTCTGCCTCAGTGTCTATAATTCCACGCTTTTCCTGAACGAGCACAGTCTGTCCAAACTGCAGATGCTGCTGAAACATGAAGCACTCGTCAAGACTGCCGGCTATTCCGCAAAGGAAGTGCTGGACACGGCATTTGTTCTGCCGGAGTCGGTCAAGAAGATTCTGAGCGCGTACTGGATCTATGTCGGCCAGCCGCTCAGCACCCTGCCGTTTACCATCTACTCCTTCCTGATGGCAGACTACATGATGGGCGGAAGCTATGTCGCAAGAGGCTTCTCGCATGAGATGGCAATGGCGATGCAGAACCGCTGCGAAGAACTCGGCGTACAGTTTGAGTACTGCCAGAACGTGGAAAAGATCCTGGTAAAGGACGGCCATGTTTACGGTGTCCGCACGTCCCGCGGCGATGAGATCCATGCCCGCTATGTCGCAAGCGCACCGTATCCCAACACCGTCTACGGAAAGATGATTGAGCCGCAGTCGGAAGTCCCGGCACAGGCGCGGAAATATGCAAATGCAATGCCGATGTCGGTGACCAACTTCTCGGTGGTTCTTCTGCTCGACAAAAAGCCGGAAGAATTGAATATCCGATCCTATTCCGTGTTCTCCAGTGAAGTTCCGTTTGACACGGATGTCTTCTGGGCGCAGGGAAAGAAGCTCGGCAACTGGAGCTATCTCACAACGATCTGTCTGAACTATGCAAATCCGGATGCGGTTCCGGAAGGCATGACCAGTCTTTCCATCACAAACCTGCCGCTTCCGGAGGCATTCGCAGAAGTCAATGCGGATAACTACTATGAAATGAAGCGGACCATCGCAAAGCAGATGATCGACACCGTCAGCAAGCGTCTCGGCGTCAACCTGCTTGACCATGTACAGGAAATCGAAGTGGAATCCCCGATGACCATTGCCCGCTACACGGGTATGTATCAGGGCGGCATCTACGGTTACCAGCACTCCATGGTGAACTCGGTTGTCGGACGTCTGGAAGATGTCGAGCGTGAACAGTACATCAAGGGTCTTGTCGGCTGCGCAAGCCATCAGCTTGTCGGCGACGGCATGGCCTGCAATATCAACAACGGAAAGATCGCTTCCAAGATGATTCTGGAAGAAATGAAGAAGGAGGCTGCCGCAAAATGAAAGTCAAAGGTTTTCTGAAAGACGTTACCGGTGCCAGCCGCGTCACAAACGCAAGACGGAAACTGATTGAAAGCGGAAGTCCGGAAAACAATTACCGCGATCACATCCGCGATGTGGCGGATGAACTCCATCCGAAGGCAACCCGCATCGTTGTCACAAAGGTCGAAGATGTTTCGCCGACCGCACGCCGCTTCACATTTGAAGCGACGGACGGCGACAAACTCCCGCCGTTTCAGGCCGGACAGTATGCATCGCTTGATCTTGAGATCAACGGAACACTGACGACCCGTCCGTATTCCATCTCCAGCGCACCGTATGAAGCGCGCACCGGCGAACATCCGTTCTTTCAGCTGACGATCCGCAACGGACGTCCGGATACCGGTTTTGCCGCAAACTGGCTGTACGCAAACCTGAAGGAAGGCGACAGACTTACCGCGCATCTTCCGTTCGGGGAATTCCATTTTGAACCGCTCCGTGATTCAACGCATGTTGTGGCGCTTGCCGGCGGAAGCGGCATTACGCCGTTCTATGCAATGGCGAAGGAAATCGAGCACGGAACCCTCGATATGGATCTGACGATCCTCTACGGTTCTGTTTCCACAAAGGACATCATTCTCGAACAGCAGCTGAAGGCGATTCAGTGCGATCGCGTGAAATTCGTGAATGTCATCAGCGGCGATGAGGAATACGACGGGGAGAAGGGATTCCTCAGCCGTGATCTGATTAAGAAATATTCTGCGGAGGATACGACATACTTCGTCTGCGGACCGCTTCCGATGTATCACTTTGTAAAAGGCGAACTGGAAGCGCTGAATGTTCCGGCACGGCGCATCCGCATGGAGGTGTTCGGTGCACCGCGCGATGTCACTGCGGCAGAAGGATATCCGAAGGATTTCGAGCCGAAGAAGTTCAAACTGACGGTGCTCCGCGGCATTCAGGAAGATGTGATCGAAGCGGATTCGCGGGAACCGATCACGGTTGCCCTGGAGCGTGCCGGCATTAAAAACAACAGCCGCTGCCGTTCCGGTGCCTGCGGATACTGCCGCACGAAACTGGTCAGCGGAGACGTCTTCGTTCCCGCGGAAGGGGACGGACGCCGCCGGGCAGACAAGCAGTTCGGTTATGTGCATGCATGCAGCACATGGCCGCTCAGCGACTGCACGATCCGGATTCCGATTCTCTGATGTGAAATACCGATACGGGACTGCCATACGGCGGTTCCGTATTTTCGTTTGCGGGCAAGGTGCGCTAGAATCATAGGTGATGAACAGAAACGGAGGTATGTGCCATGTATTATGTGCCGGAAGGAACGGAACGCTGCGGGTTTTATGAGTGCGCTGCGTGCGGAACGCGGTTTCTGGATGTAAAGGTTCTGCCGCGCATCGTCTGCCCGTACTGCGGGGAACAGCCGGATATGGAACTCGCGCCGGGAGAAGAGATGCCGGAGGTCCGCGAGGATGCCGTGCTGCTTGAGGCAGTCGAAGGAACAGAGAACGTGGAGAAGTATGATACGCTGCTTTCGCTTGCGGTGACCGGCGGCGATTACAGCTGGATTTGATATGGCAGGCTGTACACGACTGCTTTATAATTAAACCGTTTTATGAAACAGAAATATCTGATCGGCGCGCTGGCTGTGCTTGTTGCGGTATTCTGCCTGTCCCTGTTTTTGGTTCTGCATGAATCATCCGCAACCCCGGCAGAGCCGCTTCCGGAGACAACGGCGGCGCCGTCCCCGGAGCCGACGCCGGAACCGACACCGGAGCCGCTGGAAATCTATGAATATGATGAGGATTCCCTTCGGAATCTTTACAGGGAACTGCAGGAGGATAAAGAAATCAATCCGGATGTCAGGGCTCTGCTCTGTTTTCAGAGCGGACTGATCCATGCGCCGGTGCTTCAGAGCAGCGACGTAAATGAGTATCTGTATAAGAACTGGAAAACGGGAGAATATCTTTCCTACGGATCCATTACGATGGAGCCGGAAAATGATCTGACGCGGGACGATCAGAATACGATTATCTACGGCCATTACATCTATGAATTCCGCAACCCGGACCGCACGCTTGTGTTTACGCCGCTTGCGGAACTGATGAAAGAGTCCGCATGGGAGCCGAACCGCTATGTTTCGCTGATTACCCCCGATGAAGTCCGTTACTATGAAATTGCGGCGGTGTTTGAATGCCCGCTGGACTCGGTGGACGGCTATCAGTTTACCCGGCAGGGATTTGAGTACAATCTTCTGTCCTATACCCCGGAATATATGGTGACATACAGGGAGAACGTCCGTTCGCACGCATATTACGATACCGGCGTGGAATTTGATGCGGATGACCGCTTTCTGACCATGCAGACGTGCATTGAAGGAAATAACAACGCCCGTGAAATCGTGCTGTGCAGAGAACTGAAGCGGGTGCCGGCTTTTGAACATACAGAGGAATAAACATGGAACTGAAGGAAAAGACAGTCAGGGAAACAACCGTATACGACGGTCACATCATCAAGGTGCGTCTGGATGAGGCGGAGCTTCCCGACGGAACGAGAGCACCGCGTGAAGTGGTGGTGCATCCGGGAGGCGTCGGCATTGCGCTCGAAGACGGGGAAGGAAAGTTTTTCTTTGTCACCCAGTACCGCTACGGTCAGGGACAGATCATGCTGGAATATCCGGCCGGCAAGAAAGAACCGGGCGAAGATCCGCTGGAGACCGCAAAACGTGAAATTGTGGAGGAGACCGGCTATGAAGGTACCGGCTTTGTTCATCTCGGCTCGCTGGTTCCGACGCCCGCCTATGATACGGAAGTGATCGAACTGTACTATGCAAAGCAGGGAGAATTCAGCGGCCAGCATCTGGATGCGGATGAAAACATCAATCTTACAAAGCTTTCCCTGAGCGAAATCACCGAACGGATCGTCCGGGGAGAAGTTACGGATGCCAAGACGGTTGCCATGACATTCCTGATCAGGGAGTTTAAAGAGCGGGGGATAATCGTCTGATGGAAAAGATCGCAAGTTTTACGGTGAACCATCTGATTCTGGAACCGGGAATCTATGTGTCGCGGCGGGACCGCGTCAAGGATGAAGTGCTGACTACCTTTGATGTGCGGATGACGGCGCCGAACAGAGAGCCGGTCATGAACACGGCCGAAGTGCACACCCTTGAACATCTCGGCGCCACGTTTCTGCGGAATGATCCGGAATACAGGGATGAAGTGATCTACTGGGGACCGATGGGGTGCCGGACCGGCTTTTATCTGATCCTGGCAGGGGAAAAGGAACCGGAGGATATTATTGACCTCATGAAGCGCCTGTACCGGTTCATGGCAGACTTCGAAGGCGAGGTTCCGGGCGCCTGCGCAAGGGACTGCGGAAATTATCTCGACATGAATCTTCCGATGGCGAAGCTGCTTGCGGCCCGCTTTCTGAACGAAACACTGGAACACATTGATGAAAGGCATATGCACTATGGCGAATAAACGAATCGGAATCATCGGGGCGATGGCGGCGGAAGTGGAAGTGCTCCATGAACGCATGACGGTGGCCCGTGAAGTGGAGAAAGCGGGAATGACCTTTTTTGAAGGCACGCTCGGCGCAACGGAAATTGTGCTTGTGCAGAGCGGCATCGGAAAGGTGAATGCGGCCGCATGCGCGCAGATCCTTGCGGACTGCTTTGAAGTGACGCATATTCTCAACACCGGCATTGCCGGATCACTCGATGATGCGATCGACATCGGTGATATTGTGGTTTCCACCGATGCTCTTCAGCATGATATGGACGCAACGCCGTTCGGCTATGAGGCCGGACAGGTGCCGGGGCTCTCCGTCCAGGCATTTCCGGCAGATGAAGAATTCCGCGCCATGGCGGTGGAGGCCGTCCGTACGGCTGCGCCCGATGTAAAGGTATTTGAAGGCCGGGTTGTCAGCGGCGATCAGTTCATCAGCTCGCAGGAAAAGAAGGACGCAATCCGGGCAGCCTTCGGCGGACTCTGCACGGAGATGGAAGGGGCGGCGATTGCCCAGACCGCATGGCTCAACCATATTCCGTTTGTCATTCTCCGTTCGATTTCCGACAAGGCGAATGATGATGCGGGAAGGGCCTTCTCCGAGATCGAAGCGGAGGCGGCAGCTCACTGTTCTGCGGTCACCGCGTCGATTATTGAACATTTCTGAAGACTGTTCCGGCAGTCTTTTTTAAAAGTTATGAAATCTCCGGTTGAGAGATTCAGGGCTTTTTAATAGAATAAGTGTTGCGGTTTTGAACCGCCGTCGGTAGCGGCTACCCGACGTATACCCAAAATA
>CAMOOA010000027.1 GCA_946621045.1 uncultured Erysipelotrichaceae bacterium | reverse complement strand
AGACGGACTGCTCGAGTGCCACGATCAAGGGTGATCCCAACGACTGGGCATACGGAGCGGACAATCCCGAACTGAAGAAGAGTGACTGGGGATGGGCAATCGATCCGGCCGGATTGCGGTGGCTGTGCAATGACCTGTATGCACGGTACGAAAAGCCGCTGATGATCGTGGAAAACGGATTGGGTGAATATGACACGCTGGAAGAAGACGGCTCCTGTCATGATGAAGGACATATCGTCTACCTTCGTGCCCATATTGAATCCATGAAGGAGGCGCTGAAGGACGGCGTTGATATCATCGGCTACTGCCCGTGGTCCGCGATCGATATCGTGTCTGCCGGTACGGGAGAAATGAAAAAGCGGTACGGATTCATCTATGTGGATGCGGATGACTATGGAAATGGGACCTATGACCGTTACCGCAAGGACAGTTTCTTCTGGTATAAGGATGTCATCGCGTCCAACGGCGAAAACCTTTAAGCATGGTGTTCCGGTACCTGTCACTGATGCATTAAAATAGAGGACAGGAGAACACAGACCATGATTAAAAAACCATTCAGAGACATTGAACTGTCAAGGCTCGGCCTCGGAAACATGCGTTTCATCCTGTCCGATCCGGACAACGGAAACTCGCCGATCGACCGGCCGAAAGCACATGCGGTTATCGACAGCGCCTACGCCAACGGCATCAACTACTTTGACACGGCCTATGTGTATAACGGCGGTGATTCGGAGCGCTGCCTCGGTGAGGCAATGCAGAAATATCCGCGGGATTCGTTTTACATTGCGGACAAGTTCCATATGCATGCAAACCCGGATTACGAAGCGGTCTTTGAGGAACAGCTGAAGCGTCTTCAGACCGACCGCATCGATTTCTATCTTCTGCACTGCATCATGGACGGAAATGCGGATGAGTATATCAACAGCGGCTGTATCGAGTACTTCCTGAAACAGAAGGAGCTCGGACGGATCCGTTACCTCGGCTTCTCCAGCCATGCGGGCACCGATACGCTGCGCCGGTTTGCGTCATACCGCGACTGGGACTTTGCCCAGATCCAGCTGAATTACTATGACTGGTTCTTCAATACCGCAAAAGAGGAATATGAGATCCTGACCGAACGGAATATTCCGGTCGTGGTCATGGAGCCGGTGCGGGGCGGACGTCTTGCAAAACTGTCGCCGGAAGCGGAGGCAATTCTGCAGAAAGCCCATCCCGACTGGAGCACTGCCTCCTGGGCAATGCGCTTCGTGAAGAGCCTGCCCAACGTGCAGGTGATCCTCAGCGGAATGAACAGCCTGGATCAGATGAATGACAATCTGAATACCTTCGCGGATGACAGTGTCATGAACGAAGCGGATCTTGCGGTCCTGAAGGAAGCGGCGGAATGTTTCCGCGCAGGTATTGTGGTGCCGTGCACCGCATGCCGCTACTGCACGGAAGGCTGTCCGATGCAGATCAACATTCCGGAATATCTCAAGGTCTATAACGAATGGAAGGTATCCGGCGGACGTGTGGACATGGATCTCTACCGGGGCGTCGTCTCGGAGAGAACTCCGGACATGTGCATCCAGTGCGGTGCCTGCGCCGGCATCTGCCCGCAGTCCATCGCCATTCCGGATCTTCTGAAGGAACTTGCGGACGCAGTGAAGTAACAGACATGTAAAAACCGGCTGTACACAGTCCCTCAGGAATTGTGCTGCGGCCGGTTTTTATCATGGATTAATAAAAGGTGTGATCAGTCTGTACCGTATTTATTGAGTGCGGTTTCACGGATCAGGGTTTCCGCATCCAGCGGATGATCTGCGTCCGTAACCGTGCAGAAGGAAATGATATCCGATCCGTCCCTTACGGATGCGAATGTGACAAAGACATGTTCGCCGGCATAGATCAGTTTGTAATCCGTCATGACCGCACCCTGACCGCCGGAATCGGGAATTTCCCGGATGGTTCCGCGTTCCGATACGACATCCCCGAACTTCTCTTCAAAATGGGCAATCAGTGTTTCTTCCAGATACTGTCTGAGATCAATGTCCGATACGGTGTACCGCAGCATCCGCACATACGGCATTCCGCTTCCGTCCTGTGCCGTGACGGCAATATCTGAGCCGTGTTCACCTTCGCCGAGCGAGGCAAAGTAGTCCCGGATTTCGCCGCTGACCCAGACCGGATCGTCAATATCCTGAACCATGGCCTGTGATACGGGCGATGTGGGAGCGGGGGGTTCTTCCGGCAGCTCCGCCGGCGCGGATGCGCATGCCTGCAGGAAAGCTGCGGCAGTGATAGATATGATCATAGTTCTGAGGTTCATGGGCAGTGCCTCCTTCATCATAGAAACACGGAATGATAACGCATGGCTGCAAAAAAAAGCGGAATATTCTTCCGCTTCATTGTATCATTCTCCGGATTCCTCTTCCGGTTCTTCCGGCGGTTCCTTCTTTGCGAGCCACTTTTCAAACTGCATGCGGATAAACGCGCCGGTCGGCACAGCCAGCAGCATTCCAAGCAGACCGCCGATGGCGCCGCCCGCAAGCAAAGATGCGATGACAAGCAGGGGATGGACCTTGATCGTTCCGGCAAGGAGTCTCGGATTGATGATGTTGCCGTCAATTAACATGATGATTTCAAGAACCACCAGCCCGATCACCAGCATCCGGAAATTTCCCGCAATCAGATTGACGAGGATCACGGAAATGTAACCGAGCGCCGGGCCGACATAGGGAATCAGGTTTCCGATGCCGCAGAGCAGACCGATCACAAGCGCATAGTCCATTTTCATGAAGGAAAAGACAATCGAGACAACCGCGCCGACCAGGACGGCATCCGTCACCTGGCCGCGGATATAACCGGAAAAGCATACATCCGCATCGGAAAGCAGTTCGTGAAAGCGGTCAATCGTCCGCTTCGTGAAAATCTTCTGCGCCGCATTTTTCCAGTAGGTTCCGAGCCGGTCGGCATCGATCAGAAAATAGATCGAGAAGATGATTCCGAAGAAGAATGTTGTCGTGGAGCTTGCAATGGTCGAGACCACACCGGTAACGGATGAGCCGATGTTCGGAATCTTGATGTTGAACCGCTCCAGATAGGAGATCGCCTGGTTGATGAATTCCTGCAGATCGGTTTCGGTTCCCTGAACCAGACCCACGATGCTGGAGAAATTGATCTGCGAAACAAATGCTTTCGATACAACGATCAGGAATACCGCAATTACCGCAATAATGACAAGAAAGCAGATCAGTACGGCGATTCCGCGCAGCCATTTCTTTTTCCCGAAGCGTTTCGCAAGACCGCGTTCGATCCGGGTGACCGCCGGCAATAACAGATACCAGATGACAAATCCCACCAGCATCGGCCGCAGAACCGCAAGCACGAGAGAAGAAAACTTCGACAGCGCAGGCAGAGCGGAATGCAGGAAAAGTCCGACAAAGTATGTGACAAGCACGGTACCGCCTGCGTACAGGGCTACCTTCATATATGCCGGGTCAAGTTTCTGAAACAGTTTCTTCATTGAATTAACCTCACAACCTAATAATCCTAACATGAATACAGGATGACGATAGAAAAACAGCGTCCGGATATGCGGACACTGTCTGATTATTGTACATCATTTATTGTATTCGTTCAGCGCAGCTTCGAGCCGTTTCTGCAGGCGGACGCGCAGATGCGCCGGCTCGAGAAGAACCGATGATACGGCGTAGCGCTCCGCGATCCGCAATACGGTATTCTCCGATGCGGTAATGCGCATCTCAAAGTGATCTTCATCCAGCGGACGGAATACCGCGAAGGGTTCAAAGCGGTCCATCAGCGGGTCGATCATGATCCTGTCACAGCGGAAAACCGCAGTGACTGTACTGCTGTCCCGGTCCAGCGGAGAACTGCGTGCGAACCCGCGCGCATCTTCTTCCGACAGCGGCGCAACGGGAGTTTCCTCCAGTGTGACATCCGTGATCCGGTCGATCCGGTACCAGCGGGATCCGCTTTTTCCGGGAAGGGTTGCGACAAGGTAGGGATGATGCTCGAAAAATGCGATACTGCGGGGCTCCGCAAGGATCCGTTCCTTTCCGGCTTCCAGAGCCAGGTTCCCGGTCCATACCAGCGGCGTGAATGCAATGGATTCACGGGAGCGTACTGCATCCGCAATGAGTTCGAACTTCCGCGACATGGCCGCATCGTTACGGCCGATCTTGTAGCTGATGTAGATGTCATCCTGAAACAGCTTGCGCTGCGGCAGGCTCAGGGTCGCAAGAATCTTCCGCGTCAGAGCGGAGGACTCGGCAGGAGACAGGAAGGCGGCGGCGTTTACCGCATTGAGAAGACTGCGTACTTCACTCAGTTTGAACTGCCGTTCTTCCAGATAATAACCTTCGCTGTTGTCGCGCCAGCTGCTGATTTTATGTCCGTACTTTTCCAGCAGCTCAATATTGGAATACAGCGTGCGCCGCTCGAGGGTAAGCCCGTATCTGCTTTCCAGCTTCTTCCGGATCTGCGATGCGGAAAGAATGTGGTCCTTATCTGTTGAGGATTCCAGAATTTCAAGGAGTGCAAGCGGAAGTTCTTTTTTGTCGGCCATTGCGCGGGTCTCTCTCTTTCTGTCTGAAGCTGTGTTTCTACGTGTATATTAATATGCTTATGTGAATGTTTTCTGAACTTTTTGATATATTTGTGCAATTTTTATGAAAAATTATGAAAAACAAGCGCATTCCGGTATCGATTACCGGCCGGAATCCCCGTGGTATAATGCAGTCTGTGAGAACAGTAATACAGCGTGTCAGTGAGGCTTCCGTGACGATCGACGGAAGTGTGCACGGAGAAATCGGAACCGGTCTTCTGATCCTTGCCGGGTTCTGCGACAGGGATGACAGGCAGACCGCGGAGCGCATGGCGGAGAAAATCCGCAAGCTGCGTATTTTTGAAGACGAAAACGGGAAGATGAACCGTTCCGTCGAAGATATCGGAGGAGCCGTTCTTTCCATTTCCCAGTTCACGCTGTATGCCGACTGCCGCAAGGGCAACCGGCCGAGCTTTGTGAAATCCGGTTCTCCGGAACATGCAAAGGAGCTCTATCTGTACTTCAATGAGGTTCTGCGGTCAATGGGAATCCATGTGGAAGAAGGGATTTTCGCCGCGGATATGAAAGTGCGCCTGCTGAATGACGGTCCGGTGACGATCACCATGGATTCGGAAGAGGTTCTGGCGGGCGGCAGTCTGCGCTGATGCAGGAAGCGGATAACATACGGAGGATATGGTATGGTTGTGCCGGATTATGATCTGAATGACATTGTCGAAATGAAAAAAGAACACCCCTGCCGCAAATCCAAAGTCTGGCGGGTCATCCGCATGGGTGCGGACATCAAGATCAAATGCCAGGGCTGCGGGGCAGTCATCATGTTTCCGCGTCATGAGTTTGAGCGCAAGCTGAAGCGCGTTGTAGAAAAAGCGCCGAAAGAAGAAACGGCATAACGTGTTATAGTGTTTAGTTGCCGGAGGAGAGATACATGGCATTAACTGCAGGAATTGTCGGACTTCCCAATGTCGGAAAGTCCACGTTATTCAACGCCATCACCAACAGTCAGGTGCTGGCGGAAAACTATCCGTTTGCGACGATTGCGCCGAATGTCGGCGTTGTCGAAGTGCCGGATGAACGGATGGATAACCTTGTCGAACTGTTTCACCCGAAGAAGGTGATCAATACAACCTTTGAATTCACCGATATTGCCGGTCTTGTCAAAGGCGCATCGAAAGGCGAGGGACTCGGCAACCAGTTCCTTGCGAATATCCGTGAAACCAACGCGATCATTCACGTGGTGCGCTGCTTTGATGATCCGAATATCGAACATGTGGAGGGATCGGTGGATCCGGTCCGCGATATTGAGGAAATCAACCTTGAACTCTGCATGGCAGACCTTGATACGGTCGAAAACCGGATCGCCAAGGTGCTGCGCAAGGCGCAGACCAAGGAAAAGGGTGCCGTGGAGGAAAACAATGCGCTTCAGAAATTCAGGGAAGCGTTGCTTGCCGGAACGCCGGTGCGTCTGCTTGAGCTTTCCGACAGTGAGAAGGAGCTTCTGAAGAACTACTCCCTGCTTACCGCCAAGCCGGTCATTTACGTTGCAAACATGAGCGAGGATGAGGTGAGTGATCCGGATCAGAGCCCGTACTATACCGCAGTGAAGGAACTTGCGGCGAAGGAAAACAGCGAGTGCATCGCAATCAGTGCACGCATGGAAGAAGAACTTTCCGGCATGGACAAGGAAGAGAAGAAAGCCTTCCTTGAAGAACTCGGCATCCGCACTGCCGGTCTGGATCAGATCATTCAGGCGGCCTATCATCTGCTCGGCCTGCGGACGTTCTTCACGGTCGGCGAACCGGAGAACCGCGCCTGGACATTCCGCGAGGGCATGAAGGCTCCGCAGTGCGCCGGCATCATTCACACAGACTTTGAAAAGGGATTTATCAAGGCGGAAGTCTACAGCTATGAGGACATCATGGAATATAAGACGGAAGCTGCCCTGCGCGAACACGGAAAACTCCGTATTGAAGGCAAGGACTATGTGATGAAGGACGGTGACATTGTCTACTTCCGGTTTAACGTGTAACGGGTATTCCGGTTGGAATTCTTCCCGCATGATGATAAATTGAAAGTGACAGGAAAGTAATTGCAGGAGGTAAAGGACTATGAAACTGATTCTGGCAATTGTATCCAATGATGACGCAACCGCAGTCAGTGCTGCGCTGACAAAGGAAAACTTCTCGGTAACCCGTCTGGCGACAACCGGCGGTTTCCTGCGGGCAGGAAATACGACGATGATCGTCGGAACCGAGGATAATCTGGTGGAACACTGCATTGAGATCATCGGAAGCGAGTCGGAACGCCGTACGGAAATCGTTCCGTCCACCGCAAGCTACGATATCGGACGCTATGCATCCTTCCCGGTGGAAGTTCAGGTCGGCGGGGCAACCATATTCGTGCTTGATGTGGAACAGTTCCGCAAGCTCTGAGTCAGCAAAATAACGATAAAAGCGCACTGGGAAGTGCGTTTTTAAATTCCATAAAGAAAGAGAGCGGAACCCGTGTATTCCGCTCTCTTTACGAGGGGGATGGAAGCTTACTGTGCGCCTTGTGCAAGATCCCTCAGATAGCGCATCAGATCTTCCCGTGTATTCGGTATGACATCTTCCATGACTGCCGTAAGCAGCGCATTCATGGATATGGAAATACTGCTTCCCTTGAGGCCGATCTCCTTCAGATCCCTGCCGGTCACTTCAAGCTGTTTCAGCGTGTAACAGTCACCGTCTTTCCGGATCGCTTTGTACAGAGCTTCAAGCGCGCTGTGGTCCAGAGCGGGATCCTTTGCGCAGCGGAAACTCAGAAAGGAGGGCACCGGCACAATCAGGCGGCTCATCGCCTTGCGCATGTCGATGCGTGTTTCCAGCGGGAGGTCTTCCGTTTCCAGATAATTGGTTACGGCATAGCGGTCATTGTTGGAATATTTCAGCCGTCTCAGAATCTCATCACTGCGGGAAACATCATGGAGACCGTCCAGAACAACCGCCGTCCGCAGGTTCACATCGCCCGGGGTGCGGGGAATCATGGCGCACATCGCACTGTACTGCGAGTCGCTGTACTCCTGCAGTTCCGGAATGAGCAGTTCAAAGAGATTGCGGTATTCTTCAAGAATGCCCTTGGCGTAGGGCGCCGCAAGCGTCTTGGCAAGTTCGGCCGTGATCCGCTCCTGTGAGACATAGCGGAGGGTTTCCGCCTTTGCGTTCAGGGCATCACGGGTGGCTTCTTCGATGTGAAAGCCGAGCTGCGCCGCAAACCGGACTGCCCGCAGGATGCGCAGGGCATCCTCCTCAAACCGCACCGCCGGATCGCCGACGGCCCGGATCACGAAATTCTGCAGGTCCTGGAAGCCGCCGAAGAAGTCAATGATGCCTTCCTTCGGATGATAACAGAGGGCGTTGATCGTGAAGTCACGCCTTGCGCAGTCCTCCTCCAGCGAGCTGGTGAACTGTACCCGGTCGGGATGACGGTGATCGGTATAGCCGTCTTCGGTGCGGTAGGTGGTGATTTCGATCGGATTGCCGCGGTCAAGCACGGTAACCGTTCCGTGCCGGATTCCGGTGTCGATGGTCCGGCTGCCCGCAAATACCTGCTTGATTTCCGCGGGCAGGGCATTGCTTGTAATATCGTAGTCATGGACTTCTGTGCCAAGCAGCCATGAGCGCACGGCGCCTCCCACAACGTAGGCTTCAAACCCCGCATCATTCAGTTTGCGAATCACCGATTTTATGTAAGCAGGAAGCGGCATCGTCTTTTTCATACCGCTATTTTACTAAATTTTGGAAACGTTTCCAACAAAATGCTTCAAATGCATATTGTATTATTTATAGTATCAATATGAGTTATGGGAACGGAGGTATGTGCGATGCGCATCGGACAATCTACAGATATTCACCGCTTTGCGGAAGGAAGAAAACTGATTCTCGGCGGGGTGGAGATCCCGTTTGAAAAAGGCCTGCTCGGCCACAGCGACGCGGATGCACTGACGCATGCGCTTGCGGAGGCGATCCTCGGCGCACTGGCGCTCGGCGATCTTGGACACTGGTTCCCGGACACCGACCCGAAGTGGGAAGGTGCGGATTCGCAGGTGATCCTGCGGGAGGTCGTCCGGATGATGAAGGAGCGCGGATACCGGATCGGAAATGCGGACTGCCTGATTCTGATTGAAAAGCCGAAGATGGCGCCGCATATTCAGGCGATGCGGGAAAACTTTGCGAAGGCGCTGGAAACCGATATCGCAAATGTCAGCGTCAAGGCGACCCGCGGCGAAGGCATGGGCTTTGTCGGCCGCATGGAAGGCGTGCTCGCGCAGGTGGTTGTCCTGCTTGAGGAGGCCTGAGATGACATTTCAGAAAACAGATGAAGTGAAAGTGCTCCGCGACCCCGTGCATGCGGATGACCGGGTCGAATATGAAGTGATCTGGAAGCTGATCAACAGCCGGTGGATGCAGAGGATGCGGCGCATCCGGCAGCTCGGAGGCGCATTCATGGTCTACCATACGGCGGACCATACCCGCTTTTCGCATTCCCTCGGCGTCTATGAGATCGTCCGCCGGATGATCACGGAGGTGCCGGATATCGCGCAGGCGCTGACCGAACGCGAAAAGGTGACCGTGCTTGCGGCGGGGCTTCTGCACGATGTCGGACACGGTCCGTATTCCCACGCCTTTGAAAAGGTGATCGGGGAGGATCATGAATCCTTCACCTGCCGCATCATTGAGGAAAATACCGAAATCACACAGATTCTTGAGGAGTCTGCGCCGGGCCTGTCGCATGAAGTGGCGGATGTCATCCGCCATAAATCCGCAAACCCGCTTCTGCCGCAGCTGATTTCAGCGCAGCTGGATGCCGACCGGATGGATTATCTTCTGCGGGATGCCTACTTTACGGGCACGTCCTACGGGCGCTTCGATCTTGAGCGCATCCTGCGCACCCTGCGTGTTGAGAATGATCTTGTGGTGGTAAAGGAAAGCGGCGTCTATGCCATCGAAAACTATGTCATGGCCCGCTATCACAGTTACTGGCAGATCTACTATCATCCGGGAGCCCGGAGTTTTGAATGCATGCTGGGGAAACTGTTTCAGCGTCTCCGTGATCTGCGGGCAGAAGGGAAGATGCCGGCATCCATTCCGGAGTTCGATGCGCTGTTAAGCGGAGAGCGGATGAGCCTTGAGGACTACTATGTGCTGGATGAATATGCATGCAGCTACGCATTTGAAGTCCTGAGCCGCGGCGATGATCCGATTGCGGCAGATCTTGCCTCGCGGGTTCTGGACCGGAGGCTGTTTGACTACATGGAGGATTCCCCTGCAAACCGCCGCCATGTCACGAAAGTGCTCAGACAGGCGGGCTATGATCCGGAATACTATCTGACCAGTGATGACGTCGGCCAGCGGGTATACATCCCTTACCGCGTGGGAGCCGGAAATGCGATCTGCGTGCGTCTGCACGGCGGAGAGATCAAGGAACTTTCCGAAGCGTCCAACATCGTGCAGAGCCTTGTGAAAAGCAAGCAGCTGCGGGACGACCGCATCTATTATCCGAAGGAGATCCGGAGCCTGTTATGATCGTTCACCTGACCGGCATCCGGGAGGATATCCTGCAGAATACCAGGGAAACCTTTATTTCCGGAAAGGCGATCCGCAGCGGATCGACCCTGTCGGCACGGGAGTGCCCGCCGTTTTCCGGTACGGATACCCTGCAGTTTACGGAAGAGGGCATTGTGCTTTTTCACCGGGGCGAGACCGAAAGCCGGATCGAACTTCCGTTTACAGGGACGGGCAGCGCATATGCGCAGACCATGTTCGGGAAAATGGAGTTTTCCGCACAGCTGCTCGAATATGCGGCCGACGATTCCTGCGTGCAGTTCCGTTACCGGCTCATGCAGGAAAAAGAGACGGTTTCGGAGATTAAATTGACATTTCTGATCGGCTCGGTTATAAACAACACTTTTGCCTGATTGTTCAATAAAACATGCTTGAATGTGAAATACTGTTGACAGTGAAAAAATGTTGCTTATAAATAAAATGTGAGGTAAACTCATGCATTGCCGGAAGGCTATTGTATTATCTGGAGGGGTATACACAAAGTTATGAGCACGAAGGTAACGATGACAGACACTGCGTACAGCATCATGTCAAAGCGGAAGAAGGAAGTTGAATTTCCGAAGCTCTGGGCCGATGTTGCTAAGTCAATGAAAATTCCCGAAGAGAAGCTGAGCCGCAAAAAACGTCAGTTCTACGCAGAGCTGATGGAAGACAGACGGTTTGCCTCCCTGAAGGGAAACAAATGGGATCTTCGCAGCAGACGTAGCTACAGTGAAGTCGCCGCTGACAGCGTGATCGATGAGGATGACGAAGTCGAAGAATTCGAAGACGGAGATATCCTTGATCTGCCTAAGGGTGAAGACGAGTACTGAAATCAGATGAGATGAAAAAGGGCGGGGTGAAAGCCCTTTTTCTGTAGGAGTTAATATTTCTTAACAACATCGGCAAAAGCGGTTAAAATAATATCGCAAATATAGCGCAGAAAAAGGAGGAATAATTGCAATTATGGTAATGGTTTCTGCAACTGAAATGATCAACAAGGCTCATGAAGGCCACTATGCGATCGGTGCGTTCAATACGAACAACCTCGAATGGACAAAGTGCATTCTCGCAGCCGCACAGGAAGCCAACGCTCCGGTTATGATCCAGGCTTCCGAGGGTGCTGCCAAGTATATGGGCGGCTACAAGGTTGTTGCGGATCTCGTAAGAGATCTTCATGATTCCATGGGAATCACTGTTCCGGTAGCGCTTCACCTTGACCACGGCACCTATGAAGGCGCAAAGGCATGCATTGAAGCAGGCTTCACATCCG
>CAMOOA010000026.1 GCA_946621045.1 uncultured Erysipelotrichaceae bacterium | reverse complement strand
CAGGGACAGTTCACGCTCGGTACGATCGCACTGTTCCGGAGCGTGCTCGGAAACCTGCGCGGCTCCCTGAGCAATGTGCTCACCTCCGTCAACACCCTGCAGTCTATGCGTACAAATATTGAGCGTGTGGAAGATATCATCCGCCGTCCGGTACGGAAGGAAATTCCGTTGGAAGACAACAAGGTCTACGACAAGCTGCCGGGACATATTGAAGTCTCGCATGTCAATTACCGCTACAATCCCGGCGATGACCTTGCGATCAGCGATGTAAGCATGGAAGTAAAACCCGGCCAGATCGTTGCGGTCGTCGGCGGAACCGGCTGCGGAAAAAGCACGCTTCTCAAGCTGATGGCAGACCTGTATACGCCGGAATCCGGAGAGATCCGTTATTCCGGTCAAAAACGGGAAGAAATCCCGGATGTGGTCTTCCACTCCTCAATCATGACCGTCGATCAGGAATCCGTCGTCTTCGAAGATTCCGTCTATGCCAATATCCGGATGTGGGACAGCACGATCGAGGATTACGAAATCTATCTTGCGGCAAGGGATGCGCAGATCCATGACCGGATCATGCGTGATCCGTCGGGCTATGCCACGGAAATTCTGGAAAACGGCCGGAACTTCTCCGGCGGTGAACTGCAGCGTCTGGAACTGGCGCGCGCCCTGGCGCATGAGCCTACCGTGCTGTTTCTGGATGAATTCACATCGGCGCTGGATGCGCTCACCGAAAGCAGGGTCATTCAGGCGATCCGCGACAAGGGCACAACCTGCGTGATCGTGGCGCACCGGCTTTCCACGATCGTGGACTGTGACTGCATCTATGTCATGGACAAGGGAAAGATTGTTCAGAAAGGAACCCACAGTGAACTGTACGGCCAGGAAGGTCTGTACCGTCAGCTGATCGGGTCACAGTAAGGAGGAACCGGTATGGGTATTTACAGTGATCTGATCCGCAAAAAGGAAGAAAACAACCGGCTGATGGAACAGTACGCAGACGATGCGCTGTTTCATGACCGTCATATCCGCCGCATGGAGAATGACATCGACGACATGCAGAGCGCGCTGATCTTTATTCTGGAAAAATTCCGGATTCCCGTCACGCGCCGCTACGGCTTCCGCTCCGTGGAAGCGGTGCTGGAGTCCATGCTGGATCCCTACGGAATCATGTACCGCTATGCGGAGTCCGCTGCGGAAGAGTCGAAGGAACGGACGGAATACATTCTTGCATACAGGGAAGACGGCAAGGTCGTAGCGCTGACGCCGTCGCTGCTGGGATACCGGTGGTTCTGCCCGCATGACTCCACACAGGGTGCGGCGACCCGGAAATACTGCCGGGCCCTGAAGCCGGGCTGTTATGTCATCAACCAGCCGATGCAGGTATCAGACTCCATTGTCTGGACGTTCATCCGGAATACGCTGAAATACATGACGGTATACGATGCGTTATACCTCATCGTATCCGCCGCGCTTGTCTCCGGTCTCGGTCTCCTTCTGCCGCGCATCAGCAACTGGGTGTACAACACCTTCCTCAATGATCCGAACGCGGATACGGCGATGCTGAAAACCGTATTTGCGATGTTCATGACCATCAACATCGTCCGGGGCCTGATCACCCTTCTGAAACAGCGTGTGCTCAATACTCTGAAGAACCGCGTCACGATCCGGATCCAGGCGGATGTCATGGCCAGAATCCTTCACCTGCCCCGCTCGTTCTTCTCCGAGAACTCTTCCGGAAAGCTGTCGAAGCGGATCTCCAACTGCACGAGCCTTTCGACGATGATCATCAACATCTTTCTGGATATCCTGCTGAACTTCTCATTCTCCGGTGTATATCTTGCACAGATGAAACGGATCGCACCGGAACTGTTTATCCCTGCGGTCATCTTTATCCTTCTGAAGATTGCGGCATCGATCCTTGCGGCCATCGGCAATGCGGTCATCGACCGCAGATCCATGGAAGTGGAAATGGAAAGCAGCAGCTTCTTCTATTCCGTTGTCCGAGGCATTCAGAAGATCAAGGGAATGGGCGCCGAAAAGGCAGTCTATGCAAGATGGGCGGAGAATTACCGCAACATCCTGCATTACCAGTACAATCAGCCGTTCTTCCTGCGGCACCAGGGTGCGATCATCACCATGCTTACCAGCGCCGCAACCGTTACCCTGATGGGACTGACTGCGGTGAACGGACTGACGCGTGAAAGCTACATGGTCTTCACCACCTCCTATTCCATGGTCATTTCCGTCGCATCCACCGTTACCGGCGTCATGAGCAATCTCTTCCGGATGAAAAACCTTGCGGACAATGTCAGGCCGATCTTCTCCTCGGAGTCCGACACAAAGCCGAATCTGGAATATGTGCGGCGTCTGAACGGACGCATCCGGGCGGAAAACATTCACTTCTCCTATGAGGACGAGACACGCGGCTGTCTGCGGGGCATTTCCCTGAATGTCAGGGCCGGCGAAAAGCTTGCAATCGTCGGAGAAAGCGGATGCGGAAAGAGCACGCTGCTCAAAATCCTCATGGGCATGGAAACACCGGATACCGGCACCGTGTATTACGACGACAAGGACATCACCCTGCTCAACCAGAAATCCCTGCGGCAGCGGATCGGTTCGGTCTTCCAGTTCAGCAAACTCTTCCCGGGCACCATTTACAGCAACGTCACCTTCGGCACAACCGAGGAAGTCAGCGAAAAGGAAGTCTGGGACGCGCTCGATAAAGCATGTATCGGCGATTACATCCGTTCGCTTCCGCTCGGCATCAATACGGAAATCTCCGAATCCAGCTCCTGCGGATTCTCCGGCGGCCAGCGCCAGCGGATCCTGATTGCCCGCGCACTGATCGGAAAACCGGGCGTCCTGATTCTGGATGAGGCGACATCCGCACTCGACAACATGACGCAGAAAAAGGTCCTTGAGGCAGTCAATGCCCTGTCCTGCACGGTGATCATGGTTGCGCACCGCCTTTCCACGGTCGAACAGTGCGACAAGATCATCATGCTGGAAAACGGCGTGATCGCGGAGGAAGGCACCTATCAGGAACTCATGGAGCGCGGCGGAAAGTTCGCAAAACTGGTTGAAAAACAGCTGATCAAAGAAGAGCAATCCAAACAGGAAAAAGCCCGGCCGGAGCCGGTGCTCATCGCTTAGATTCGAATACGGTATGATCTGATTCAGGCGCCGATCCCGTTCGGGAAAACGGCGCCTTTTCTCATGCATGCAGTTTTTCCTGCTGTCTTTCAACGATGGTCTTTTCCGTCATCGTCATGCCCGGAGAGGCGATCCGCCCCATATTGCGCATCGTTTCCTCCGGCGTGAAGCCGTTGATGCCGCAGCCGCAGAATGCGGAGAGCCGCCCGGAGTATTCCTTGATATACGTGCAGATCAGATATGACAGCATCGTTGCCCGGTACAGCTGTTCTTCGCTGAGATGATTGATTTTAGCCACCGCATAGAGCGGCATGGTCGCAATGATGCCGTGGGTGCCGGAGCCGGTGATGCTCATGGCGGGTCTGTCAAGACCGATCACACGCGCTTCGATTGCGGCATTGCAGAGAAGCTGTGCCGTGCGCAGCTCATTATCCGAGATCACCTGTCCGCTATTCATCGCAAGCAGTTTCGGCGCAAATGTTGTCCGCTCACTGCGGAGGCCTTCTTCAAACAGTTCCAGATTCACCCGGTACGCTTCCTTTACAAATTCAATTTCGTCCGCCGGGACAGAAGTTACATAATCCAGGATTTCCTTCAGGGTATAGTTATGGATCGTATGCTTCTGAGGCTCTGCCTGTTTCTCATCCTCGGTTTCCAGAACGGTTTCACCGTTGACGATGATCTTCGTAATATTGGTATGTTTGTCGCGGATCGTCACCTGTGCGGTTCCCTCGGATGTTTCAAGGCAGCACTGAATGAAGATGCGGCTTGTGATTTCGCTGAGCGATGCACTCACCTTTCCTTCTTTCACCAGTTTTTCTGCGGCCGAATTGTCTTCCGATGTCACATCTGAAAGCGGCTGCAGGCCCATATCCGGATTGCCCGCCGCATAGCCGAGCGCTGCCGCAAATACATTGCCGACTTCCCTGGAATTGGGAATTCCGCAGGTGAAGGCGTTTTTGAACATGCCGCTGTTCATTGCGACATTGAGATGGATCAGTTCTCCGACGATCAGGATGCGTGTCTTCGCAACACAGAATGCGATTGCGCCGGGTTCGGTGACGCCGAGTGCCGGCACCATGTCCTTCCGGATCAGTTCTGTCAGTTCATGCACGGTTAAACTTCCTATATCCGGGAATCTTATCCGTGCCGGTCAAACCGCAGGCAGACAGAACCGTCTGTGCTTTGCAGCACCAGCTGCATTCCTTCGGTGTACATTACCCATTCCCTGTCATTCTCATCACGCAGCAGGACATGCCATCCGGTATCGGCATCTTCATACGGTTCATGAATCGTTTCGGTGACTGTAAAGCTCATTTCACTGCGGCCCTGATCTTTGATTACATCCACATCGACCGTATCATGCAGTCCGTAACTGTAGATGATGTATTGTGTGCCGCTGTCATTGCAGACCCAGTATCCGGAGACCAGGGCGCTGATCTCCATATCCGTATTGTCCGTGTCTCTACCGGTTACGATCCGGCTGCCGTCATGCAGGAAATACGCATCCCGGAGATTTTCTTCGTGAATCCCGGACTGAAGCGTTTCAACAAATTCATTCAGGATCTCATATCTGCCTTCCGGAATCACATTGTCATAACTGATCCATGAGGAGCTCCGTTTGTATCCGCCGGTTTCCGAGTCGGCAAAGTACATTCTGATTGATGTGGAGGGTCCGTCGAGAGCGATATGTTCCTCATCAAACGGAAGGTCCTCCCAGACGGACAGGTTATCCCGGTCAATCCGTTCCCGCAGCGTATCAAACAGCTGTTCATCCGCGGTGTATTCCTTCTCGATCAGGGAAAAGGAATGCTCTGCAGCGCGGGAGGTCTTTATCATTGCCCTGCCGTCCTTGTCCCGGTACAGTTCGATGAGGTTCGTGTCTCCCTGCATTCCGCCGCCGTGCGAGTAGCTTACACCGGTCAGCGGTCCGTGCGAAACTTCAACGCTCCGCAGTTCTTCGAGCGTAACATCTTTGCGAAATTTATGATCACTGTCATACAGCGGGCGCGCACACGAAAAGAGTCCGGTCATAATCAGTCCTCCTGCCGGAATCATCAGAAAAAGATTCCGCTTTGAATTATTCCATTTCATTGGCATGTATCCTCTGATTTCATTGTAGCGTGAACAGGCGCATGCAGGAATACTGCAGGAAGGCTTACGGCGAAAAAAAAGCCCTTCCGGGCATAACCCCGGATCTCTCCGGGGCAGATAATCTGTCTGTACATCTTCTGTATCATGTGTGGATATCCCGATACGAAATCTTCCATGATTCACATGCGCCGCACAGACGGTTATACGAGCGTATGCAAGTTCCCATAAAAAAATGGTCCCCCGGGGGTTACCCGGAGGATAAGCTGGCGGGCCACTACGGACCCATAATCTGCGAGTACTTCCCGCATTCATAATTATATACGGTTCAGCAGAAAAAATCCACGCAAAATCAAAAATATTTTTTGCGATTATCGGTTCACTTCCGGAAACGTTCTGTCCTTCTCAACGCCAAAGTCATGTAAGCCCTGTGTCATCCCGGTACGAGCGCATGGAAAAAGACCCTCCCAGGCATCTGCCCGGGAGGGTCAAAACTCTTCCGATTTCCTTGTTAAGGTATTTTAATTACTTAACGTTGGAGAAGTACTTGATGGTACGAACCATCTGGGAAGTATAGGAGTTCTCGTTGTCATACCAAGCGACGACCTGAACGAGGTACTCACCATCCGCAACTTTGGAAACCATGGTCTGGTTTGCGTCAAAGAGGGAACCGAACTTCATGCCGATGATATCGGAGGAAACGAGCTTCTCGGTTGTGTAACCGAAGGACTCGTTAGCAGCAGCCTTCATAGCAGCGTTGATTTCATCAACAGTTACTTCATCCTTCTTAACAACTGCGTGCAGGATTGTTGTGGAACCTGTAGGGGTCGGAACACGCTGTGCAGCACCGATGAGCTTGCCGTTGAGCTCAGGGATAACAAGGCCGATCGCCTTAGCAGCACCTGTGCTGTTCGGAACGATGTTCGCAGCACCGGCACGAGCTCTCTGAACGTCACCCTTTCTCTGCGGGCCGTCGAGAATCATCTGGTCGCCTGTGTATGCATGAACAGTTGTCATGATTCCGCTCTGAATCGGAGCATAATCATTGAGTGCCTTTGTCATCGGAGCAAGGCAGTTTGTGGTGCAGGATGCAGCGGAAATAACTGTATCTTCTGCTTTCAGTGTTTCGTGATTTACGTTGTAAACGATTGTCGGAAGATCGTTTCCTGCCGGAGCGGAGATAACAACCTTGCGAGCGCCTGCCTTGATGTGAGCAGAAGCCTTTTCCTTGCTGGTGTAGAAACCTGTGCACTCGAGAACAACGTCGATCTTCAGATCGCCCCAAGGAAGGTTGTTTGCATCAGCTTCCTTGTAGATCTGCAGTGTCTTGCCGTCTACAGTGATTGTGTTTGCTTCGTCATCAGCAGTAACGGTGTGCAGGTTCTCACCGATCTTTCCGCAGTAGCCGCCCTGTGCTGTGTCATACTTCAGCAGGTGAGCAAGCATGGAAGGCTTTGTCAGGTCGTTGATAGCTACTACTTCGTAGCCTTCAGCGCCGAACATCTGGCGGAAAGCAAGACGTCCAATACGTCCGAATCCATTAATCGCAACTCTTACATCTGTCATTATAGTTATTTTTGACCTCCTATTTTGTTGCGTATAAATTATACGTTTTTGTGGCTTATACAGTCAATTGATAAGTTGACGTTTTCACCTGTTTCCCACAGTCAGAAATACGCTTCTGTCCCGATCGGAGAGGATTGCTGTTTTCTTCCCATTACAGGACATGCGGTTCCGCGCTTCAGGCTGACAAAAACGGATGCCGGGACGGCATCCGCTGCGTTTCTGTAAATTGCGGTCACACGGTTTCCGTGATCAGCAGCGGCTTGGTGCTGATGCGGTAGGCTTCCTGAATCGTCCGAGCTTCGCAGCTGAACAGCTTCGAGAACAGGCGGGGCTCGTTAAGCCGCGCCATCATGACCGGATAACTGCGCTGTTTTGCGTTCGGAAACAGCCGGCTCAGGTTTTCCGCCTGCGAAACGTGAAGCGTTACGGTAGCGCGCTCCTGCATTGCCGCATGGACAAGCTTCATGATGGCGGTCGAGTCTTGATAAATCATTTCCTCGATCTTTGCCTCACGGCCTTCCAGCAGGACGGTCGCATAACCGCGGATATTGTTCTTCTCGTCAAAGTAGGCAACCACTTTTCCGCCGCGCGTATTGATCTCCCGCTTCAGGTTTTCAAAATCCTTCGGTGTTCTTGCGACATATCCGTTGAACCGGTGCATGGAGGAACTGTATATCTTTAACATGTCCACCGGATGCGGTTCAAACATGCAGCCATAGGTGCTGAGACGGGCGCCCTCCTCCCGTTCCAGGGTATACGCGGTCCGGTAATAGATCGGCTCAAAGCCAAACGGACGGTAGGACTCTCCGTAGGCAGCCGGAACCAGCGTGATCAGCTCCCGGTGCGAACAGACATCCACTGCCGTTTCGATCAACTTCTTCATTCTTCCTTCGTTCCGGTATGCCGGCATCGTGCATGCATGACTCAGTATGCTCATGCGGAGAATGCGTCCGTTGAACATCACATCATGCGGAATCATGCAGATGGATGCCGCAATGTTGTTTCCTTCCGTATCCACATAGAAATATTCCGGTCTGCAGATCTGGCGGAAGAAAAAGTCCGCATAGCGTGGATCATCCAGCGTAAAACATACCCGCCAGTTCTCCCGGATTCCGGGAATCATTGTATTATCAGCCTGCTGTATCATATGCTCTGCCTCTTTTCTTCATTTTCATCCTTGCGGGTGAATTCCACATCGATTACTTCCGCATCTTCCGTGCGTTTCAGCCGGGATGCCTGTTCCTGAAACAGGTCGTCCTGCCAGGTTGGCTGCGGCCGCTCGTTCAGTTCCTGTTCCATCTGCTTTTTTACCCTGCGGAAGCGGAACCACATATATGCCGCCGCAATTGCTATTACAACGAGCAATCCCGGAAACAGAACGATGACCAGAACACTCAGCGCAATCAGTGCCAGAAGCATGGCTAACGGATTATTCTTCCCCATGGTGTTTCCTCAGTTCCTCCGCAAGATCGCGGATTTTCACAAACCGGTGCTTCATTCCGGACTTGGTCACGGAAGATCCGGTTTCACGGTTATAAATCTCCGCCAGTTCACTCAGCGTCGCATCCGGATTGCGCAGCCGGATATCCGCTGCTTCCTGAACTTTGATATCCAGCGACTTCAGACGATCGTACTTCTGAAGCAGTTCGATATCTGCGATCTGCTTGTTGCTGGCGTGAATGGATTTTACCTCGTTGGCGACATCGACATTGTTCAGCCGCTGCATGTTGTTCATGAAATCTCTGGAGATCCGCTCATTTTCGAATTCCAGGAGGCAGCGGTCTGCGCCGCATACCCGCAGGAAATCCGAAATGCGGTCGCTTGCCTTGAGATACACAACATGTTTGGAACGGCGGGTGATTGAGCGCGCCGGAATGTCAAACCGGGCCATCAGGTCTATCAGAAACTCCGCATGCTTTTCATTGCATGCCTTGATTTCGAGATGATATCCGCTTGTCTGCGGTGAATTGACGCTGCCGTCTGCCATGAATGCTCCGGCAAGATACGCTCTCGCCCAGGAGTCTTTCTGTACAACTTTCTGAAGCGGCCTGTCCTGAAGCCCGCGGGCGCTGTAAATACACAGGTCCTTCAGAATTTCCGTGACAGGCCCGTAGATCTTCATCGAGTAGATCAGATTTTTGTTCAGATTCATCCGGCGGCGCACGGACGTCTCAATATTGACATCGTAACGGCCGCGCATCATCCGGTAGATTGCCCGGGAAACCGGCGCATTCTCTGTCGTTACCGCTATCGCCATGCCGCGGGAAGACACTGAAATGGAAGATGTCATCTGGATCAGCGCGGAGAGCTCTGCCCGCTCTTCCGAGCCGCTGACATTCTTCAGTGATAATTCCTGTTTTACATCGGATGTAAATGACATGCGTTCTCCGTTTCCCGTCCGGGTGTTTCCTTAAAGAATCGATTCCACTGCCTTCTGAATCTTCTGCGGGTCATGCCGGACCAAGCCCTTCTCAAAGCTGAGCAGTTCCCTGCGGATAATCCGGTAAGGATGCTCATTCCGGGTGACATTGACTGCGGTGCTTCCCATCTTCAGATAGCGGTCCATGACCGCTTCGGGAATCGTCTCCGAGGGCACAAGCACTGCGTCCACAGGAGCGCCGTGATCCAGAAGCGCCTGCACATGCGCTTCCACATCATAGCCGTCGGTTTCACCCGGCTGCGTCATGGCATTGCAGAAATATACCCGCTCTGCCTGTGTGTTCTGAAGTGCTTCCCGGATTTCCGGGATGATCACATTCGGAAGAATCGACGTATATACCGAACCGATCCCGTAAATGATGAGGTCCGCATTCCGGATCGCATTTACCGCAGCCGGCGTTGCTTTGACATCACAGTCATAGAACACCTTCTGAATATGGTTCATTACGGTGGGAATATTTGCTTCGCCGCGCACGATGACGCCGTCATTCATCCGCGCATACAGCGTAATGACCTGTGCCGTTGCGGGGATAATCGTCCCCTTTACCTTGAGGACGTTTCCGATCGTCTTCACAGCTTCCAGAAAGGAGCCGCACTGATTGGTCATTGCGGTCAGAATCAGGTTGCCGAGGTTATGTCCGGAGACATCCGTTTCATCGCCGGAAGGGTCTTCAAACCGGTAATCCATCAGATCTCCCAGCATGGTTTCGCTTTCCGCAAGGGCAATCATGACATTCCGGATGTCGCCCATTGCCGGAATGTGAAACTGTCTCCTGAGACGGCCGGTGCTTCCGCCGTCATCCGCAACCGTGACGATCGCGGAGATGTCGATATGTTCAATATGCTTGATGCCCCGGCAGATTGCGGCCTGACCGTGCCCGCCGCCGATAATGACAACGCGCTTATTCATGGCCGATCCATTCCTTCTCATCGCGGTGCTGTTTATAGCAGCGGTACTGATTTCTGTAATGATCATACAGGAAGTTGGTGATCGTTACGGAACGGTGCTGTCCGCCCGTGCAGCCGATCGCGACGGTAAAATGGTTCTTGCCTTCCTTCATATATTCTGTAAAGGCGTAATCCAGAAAGGAAAGCAGCCTACGGCAGAATTCCTTTGTCTCCTCTTTTTCCATGACATAGTCATAGACCTGCGCGTCATTTCCGGAATAAACCCTGAGTGCCGGAATCCAGAACGGATTGGGCAGGAAACGGACATCGATCATAAGATCCGCATCCATCGGTACGCCGTATTTGTATCCGAACGACAGAAAGGAAATGGAAAATGACGGTGCCGCGCCTTTTGCGAAATACTGTTCCAGCACCCGTTTGACTTCCTTGGTGGTGAGATACGATGTGTCTATCGTCACAAACGAAGACATGTCGGTTCTTGCCAGCATCTGCCGTTCCACCGCAATCGCCTCTTCCAGTGTATTGGCCGTATTGCTCAGAAGCAGCGGATGCATCCGGCGCGTGCTCTTGTACCGGCGGATCAGAACGATGTCGGAGGCATCAAGAAACAGCACCCTCACATCCATGCCTTCGCCTTTGATTCCCCGCAGGAATTCCGGGAAGTCATTGGCGTTTGTGGAAAGAGCAATGTAGTTGTACCGGGGATCCACGCTGTTTTCAATAATGTCCACAAGCAGACTGAGCAGCTGAACCGGATAGTTTTCAATGATGTGATATCCCATGTCCTCGAGAATGGAAGTTGCCGTGCTCTTTCCGGCACCGCTCATTCCGCTCACCAGGATAACCTTTTTAACTTTCTCCATACGCATTAACCGCCGGAAATATTTTATCATCATATTCCGGCATCTTGCAGAGACACGCAGAAAAAACAATCAATCCGCATCTTCCGCCGCAAGCGTCAGGCAGAGAAAAACCCGTTCCGCACGGATCATATCAGCGGAGCGGGTTCATTGCGTTTCAGTCTTCCGACTGTCCTTTCAGCATCTCGCTGAATTCACGGAGGTCAGCGAATTCATCCTTCGGTTTGACTTTTACCGTAAAGTCAAAGTCCTCCAGTTTCAGCTCGTCGATCTTCGCATCCGGATTGTTGACAACACGTCCGGACTGCTTGAGAATCGCATCTTCAATGACGTTGCGGGCAAGACGTCCGTTGCCGGCCTCTGCCGCATTGATCGACTGCACCTTGTCGAAGTATTCTTCCAGTTTCGGAAGTGCTTCCGCTTCGATCGTGTAGCCCTTGGACTTCGCCTGGATCTCCGCAATCTTGCGGAGCTCTTCTCCGGTGTAGTCCGGGAAATGGATCGTATTCGGGAAACGGGACTTGAGACCGGAGTTCGACTCCAGGAAGGTCTTCATTTCCTTGCTGTAGCCGGCAAGGATAACGATCAGGTTGTCGCGGTTGTCTTCCATTGCCTTGACAATCGTGTCAATGCATTCCAGACCGAAAGAGTCGTCCTTTCCGCGGTAGAGCGAGTATGCCTCATCGATGAAGAGCACGCCGCCGAGTGCGGATTTGATGACGGACATGGTAAGCGGTGCGGTCTG
>CAMOOA010000025.1 GCA_946621045.1 uncultured Erysipelotrichaceae bacterium | reverse complement strand
ATCTTGAAAATAAGGCTTCTGGAACATTCTCCGGAATTTCGATTACCGGAAATACCGCATCCGCTTCTGCGGGCGGTGCAGTTGCGGGCGGCGCAGCCGGCGATATGTACTTTGAAGGAAAGGTAACTGTTACTGGAAATACCTGCAGCAGCGATTCTTCCTGCGAACACAACGTGGTTCTTGCGAATGACAGCAACACGATTATCCGCACCACAGCAAAAGGACTTGATGGTAATGCGGCAGTCGGCATATATGTTACCGATGCGGCAAATGTCTTTGTAAAACACGGCAATGAAAGCCAGCCGTTCGGAACCTACGCAAACGACAGCGGAAACCTGAACCTCGAGTGCTTCAGAAACGACCGGGTCGAAGGTCTTTACGGCTATCAGGCATCTGCGTCGAGTCCCCAGCTGATCTACTGGGGACAGTATCTCTGCAAGATCACCGATGCGGAAGGCAACACGCTGAAGCGGCCGAGCGGCAAGGATGCGGTATATCAGCGTCTGTCCATGGCCCTCGATGAATTCCCGCAGGTCAGGGGCGGCAAGCCGGTATACATCAAGATGCTTGTGCAGGATTATCCGCTCCAGCAGCAGGAATCCATTACAAATTTCCCGGCAGCTGACATCACGCTTACCACAGCAAGCGCGGATGATGCGGAACATCGTTACCGCGGCGAGCCCGGAACGTTCTGCACGATCTCGCGGGATACCCGCTACAATTCCGCCAACCAGCTGTTCAAACTGAACAACGCGGATACGACATTCCGTCTTGAGAATATTGTTCTGGACGGACGGAAGAACAAAACCGCAGAAACAGGAGATCTCCGGCTGATTGAGGTTCAGAACGGAAGTCTTGTGATCGGAAGCGGCACAACGCTGCAGTACGGCTACACAGCCGGCAACAACACCGGCGGCGGTGCGATTCTTGTCAATAGCATAAATGCAAGCCTGACGATAAACAGTACGGAAGACGGTGATGTTGTATTTGATCATTGTGTTATGAAGGATTCGCAAAATTACGGCGGCGGTGCGGTCTATTCATTAAACAGCGTAACAATTACAAGTGACGGAAAGGGCAGGACCCTGTTCAGTGACTGCAGTGCAAGGCGCGGCGGCGCAATAATGATCAACAATAATTCCTCTGAAGTGAATCTGAATATTAACGGGGCGGAATTCAAGAACTGCCACAGCCCCAACGAAGGCGGAGCGATATATGTTAATAACAACAACACTGCAGCAAATACGAACATCGCAAACAGTGTATTTGAAGGCTGCTATACCGATTCGAATGCGCGCTATTCTTACGGCGGCGCGGTCAACTCCAAGGCAGGAACTCTTTCCATCAAGGATTCCGCATTCAAAGACTGTTACGCACGCTCCAGCGGCGGCGCGGTCAATCACGGATCGGAAAACAGCAACCGGCAGAAAACCGAAATCATCCGGACAACATTTGATAACTGCCGCACCACCGGAACAGACAACAGCTACGGATACGGCGGCGCCGTGTATACTCAGGCAATCGCCGTTGAGGTTACGGATTCGAGATTCAACAACAGCACGGCATACAACAACGGCGGTGCGCTTTACTGCGAAAGCAATCACAATTCGTCAGTGACCACGATATCCGGAACCAGCATGCGGAACAGTACGGTCGTCCGTGACAACGGCTACGGCGGAGCTATCTTCACCAGAGGAAGAACACTTACCCTGCAGAACAGTGAAAACGGTCCTTCCGGCATTGAAAACAGTGTCGCGAAGGGTTACAGCGGCGCAGTTCACATGGATTCCGCAAACAGCACGCTCAATATCACGGGCAGTACGCTGATCAGCGGAAACTATGCAAACCGGGGTGGCGCAATCTATCTGAAAAACTCCGTTGTCATGAATGTTTCCGGAAGTCCGGAATTCACAAAGAACGGCTACACCACACTGAGCGGATCTTCGGTCAGTGCGGACAGAGGCGCGAATATCTATCTGGAGGAAGGAAGCAGAATCAATCTTTCCGGCAGCCCGAAATTCAGCCGCAATATTCTTCCGGACAAACCGAGAATCATCAACGGCGCAGTTACGGACTATGTCCGTCAGGACCTGTATCTTGCGGGCTATACCGGAACTTCTGCCGTATCGATCCACGTGGCAGGCGAACTGACCGACGGCGATACCATCTGGGTATGGCCGGAGAACGTGCCGCACCGTGTCGCAGGCGATCAGTTTGCGACAACGGAAGCCGGCGTCAGCGCAGCCAGTCTGGAGAAGTTCCGTAACGGACTCGCGGACGGCGATACCGACTGTTCGAACGGTGAGTATCTCGCCGGTGTCCGGATGGGAACCGATGTTACAAACGTCTACTGGAGCAAGATGTACAACATCTTCTTCAACAAGAAGGACAACAAACGGGCCGCTGTCGTAGGCGCGGAATTTACCATGTACAAAGATCCGGAATTTACGGAGAAAGCGTACAGCAGCACCTCCGCGGACGGTATCTATGATACGAACGCGCACGGCGAGCTGCTGGAAAAGGGTGTCGTTGACTTCCCGTCGGTTCCGATCGGCGTGTACTACATGAAGGAAACATTCACACCGGCTGCCTACAAGCAGAACAGCACAGAATATATTGTGCTGGTCGGCTCGCCGGCACTGTACCCGGATTCGGAAGTGTTCAGCTATCTCTGGAACGGAGACGGTCCGCTGAATGTGCGGGATGCCAAGACACTGGTGCCGCAGAATACTGTTGAAAGCGGAAAATACTACGGCATCTTCGCCCTCGACAGTGAAGGAAAGGCGGATGTGACTGCCAACCTCGCTCTGGAAACATTCGGCATCACGAACATCCGTGATGACCACGAAGTGGAGTTTATGAAGCTGGACAACAACGGCAGCGCGCTTCCCGATGCGAAGTTCACGGTATTCGTACAGGAAACCGACAGCACCGGACAGGGTATCACGTACGCAAACGGATATCCGAAGCTGACGGTCTGGGAACGTGACGGCAGGGAAACAACGGCCGAGTCTGCGGACGGAAGCACCCAGCACAGAAAACTCGACGGAACAACCGTTCCGAAGGGTGTGGTTTACTTCCCGGAAATTCCGGTGGGAACCTTCTATCTGATGGAAACCTACTATCCGGAACGCAACGGCGACAACCGCATCACCTTCTTTGTGGAGCAGGACCGTGTCTTCAGACTTGATGTCCGCGGCGCCAACAGCTTCGAGATGTCCGAATGGCAGGAAGGCGGAAGCTATACACCGCTTGAGGCAGACAGTACGGGTGAATACATCATCCGCAACAGGGAAGCTGTCGCCAAGCTGACGGACGCAGACAACCGGCTGCTATATACGCTCGGTCATGACGGCGTCACACGCATTCCGGCGATCTATGCGACGCTCGAAGAAGGCTTCGAAGCGGCAGATCACGGGGTCCTCTATGATGCGGCAGGCAATATCAAAGCCGATGCGGACAGAAATCCCGATCTGAAGCTGAAAGCCCTGAAAGACTTCACACTGACCGAACCGATCAATTATGACAGTGCACGCGCACTGACCTTTACAACGGCAGAGCGTTCGGCACCTTCGGACAATGACCGGTATATTTTCTCCACCACCCGGACAGCCGATACCTCCAGGGCGGAGGTCCGCAGAGGCTATGATGCGGATACGTCTGCCGATCCGGACAGCGGTGCGCTGATCACGGTATCCGGCAGCGCGAAGCTGACGCTGCAGAACATCCGTCTCAACGGACGCAAGAACCTGTACAACGGCCGGGCAATCCATGTGACGGGCAGCGGAAGCCTGACGGTTCTGAACAACACACAGATTCAAAGCTTCAAACAGGAAGGCGAATCCGCCAGTGTGATCCGCGGCGGTGCGATCCGTGCGGACAGCGGAACCACGCTGTACATCAACGGCGGCTCGGCAAACCGTTCGGCGCTCTTCACCGACAATGAAGTAAAGAACAACGGAACCGGCGGTTCCGAAAGCGGTGCAGTAGCGCTCGGTGAAAACTGCACAGTCACCTTCATGAATGCGCAGTTCACCGGCAACCGTGCTTCGGCAGAGGCTGCCGAACAGGGCAGCGGCGGTGCGATCAGCCTGCCTGCCTCTGCGGCGGATCAGACGTTCACATTTACCAACGTCGTCTTCCGGAACAACACGGCAGCACATGACGGCGGCGCGATCAATACCAAAGCCGGCAGTCATGTAAGTATCGTCAACAGCATCTTTACCGGCAACAGCGCCGACAATGAAGGCGGCGCAGTCCGTCTTGCGGAAGGAAGCACACTGAATGTTTCCGGCAATACCTCGATCACCGGCAACGGTGCGGCAAGAGGCGGTGCGGTCTATACCGCCGCAGGCGCTTCGGCAGCATTCACAGCCGGCCGGATCACTGGCAACAGCGGCGGTGCTGTCTATACGGCAGACGGAACATCGAGGCTGTACTTCGGCGGCAGCATCTACATCTTCGACAACCTTGACAACGGGGTGCAGAAGAATGTGGTGCTGAATGCCGACAGCAACGATGTCATCAATACGACAGACGGCGGTCTGTTCTCCAATGCGTACATCGGCGTCTACGTCAACGACGGAACGGAAGGAACCTGGTTCCGGAAACACGGTCTTGCGGGCATGCCGTTCGGAACGTTCAGCGGATCCGCGAACCTGGATAAGTTCGTGAATGACCGCAACCTGAGTCTGTACGGTGTAAGACATGAAACCGATGAAGGCGATGTGCTGATCTACTGGATCAACATCGGCGGCTCGGTCGCATTCAAAAAGATTGACAGCTTCGGCGAAGCAGTGAGCGGCGCAGCGTTTACGCTGTATACCGACAATGCATGCACGGAAGTGTATGAGAAGCCGTCCGGCGATGCGGCATCTGTCGTATCCGCCAACGGAACCTCCGACCGGAATACGAACGGTGATCTTCTGAAGAAGGGAACCGTGCTCTTTGAGGCAATTCCGGACGGTGTCTACTACATGAAGGAAACAAAGAGCGACAAATCCTCCGGTGCGCCTGCTGGATTTGCGGAGAACACGGCAGTGTATATCGTCCTTGTGGGTGATTCGGCAATGATCCGTCCCGCAGATACACGCGGCACGATCTGGGCTTCCGGAAACGTGCTCGGCGCAATTACGCAGGAAATGGTAAATGCCCAGAAGACGCGCTATACCGCGGATAAGGATTATTACTTCCTGGGCAGCGATCCGAACTACGCAGTCTTCCGGATTGATGCGGAAACGAAGAAGGCGGATGCTGTGCCGGATATTGCGCAGTACGGTGTCATGAATGAGCCGGAAGGCCTCTATAAAGCGGTAATCCGGAAGAATGATGCCGGACTGGATCCGGTGGAAGGCGCAGTATTCGATGTCCTTGCCTATGACCGGACGGTCATCGCAAAAGATGTCACTTCCCGTCTCAACGGTGTGATCTGGATCGGCAATCTCGCCCCGGGCAAATACTACCTCCATGAAACAACCGTGCCGGCAGGCTATGCGGCCGGAGCGGACGGTACAAACTGGTTCGAATTTACTGTCACGAAAGAAGGACAGGTCGGACCGACAGCCGTGAAACAGCCGTAAAAACGCAGAGTGAAAGGATCAGGATGAAGCACCATACCTGATCTTTTCGCCCGAGGCGGACATGCGCGCATTGGGATTCTGCGTTTACGGTATAATAGAATCAGCAGACGTATTATGAATACAAAACTGAACAAAACCGACGGATATACCAATCTTCTGGAGTTTGTACTGATTGCCGCGATTCTGATCATGGCGGCGGCGTACTTTTTCCTTGGCGGCAGCTGGATGAAATACCGGATGAACCACGGAAATGACGGTCTTGCGGCGAATACGGCAGAATCCATTGCGCGGATCAACTCCAATAACGGCGCAAACTGTCCGGTGGACAGCTGCGGCTCTTCCGGACACTGTCCGCACTGGACCGGGGAAGGGTATGTCGGGTACTTTGACAACATCGGAAATATTATCGTCGGCTCCCGGCCGAAGGGATACAACGAGTATTCCACGATGGAAGTCGGTGACCGGAAGTTCCATGGCGAACCCGGAACGATGGTGATCAAGGTGACCGCGAAGGAAGGCGAAATCGTTGTTTCCTGGGAGCTCGGGAGACAATGAGCATCCGCATGTTTGATCTTCCGTTTCAGATCTTCATCCTGGTCTTTGCGTTTCTTGCCGGAACGGTATTTGCGAGCTTCTTTACCTGTATGGGAGAGCGGATCGCAAAGGGAAGAGACTGGGTAAAAGAGCGCAGCACGTGTGATCACTGCGGTCATGTGCTCGGTGCGCGTGATCTGATTCCGGTATTCTCCTATCTTTCGACCGGCGGAAAATGCCGGTACTGCGGTGCGAAGATTCCGGTGCGGTGCCTTGTGACGGAAGTCCTGCTTGGAATCTATTATGTGCTGTGTGTGCTGCGGTTCGGCATCAGCATGGAAGCCTTCCGCTGCATGGCGCTGTCGGGACTTCTGCTGGGACTGTCAATTGTGGATCTTGAGATCTGTGAAATCCCGGACGGATTCATCGTTGCGGGAATCGTGCTCTGGGTCATGACACTGCCGTTTCTGCAGACCCCCTGGCGGACAGAACTGATTCAGGGACTTCTCGGCGGTCTTCTGATCGGGGGAGGAATGCTGGTGCTGTCGCTGATATTTGACCGGATTACCGGCAAGGAAAGCCTCGGCGGCGGAGATATCAAACTGTTCTTCATGACGGGGCTGTTTCTCAAGCCGGCGTGCAGCCTTCTGTCGCTTATTGTTTCCTGCATGGCTGGTCTTTGTTTCGTGTTATTATTAAAAAAATCGAAGATTCCATTCGGGCCTGCCATCAGTCTGGCGGTATGTATTACCCTTCTTTATGGTTCTTATGTTGTTGAATGGTATCTAGGACTGTTCTTATAAATCAGGTACGGATTATGGCAAAAAACATTTTGGGTATTGAATTTGGAAGCAGCAGGATCAAGATCTCCGAAGTGAAAAACGGAGAGCTGGTCCGTTTCGTTGCGGAAGACATGCCGGAGAACATCGTCTTCAACGGAGAAGTGGTCGCCTGGGATGCACTGTCGGACTTCCTGAGCGGAGTGCTGAAAACCAATAAGTTCGGTGCGAAGCAGGCGGCGCTCGTTGTGCCGGAATCACTCACATTCACACGGCGGATGTCCGTTCCGCTGATGAGTGATGCGCAGCTGAAAGTGAATCTTCCGTATGAGTTCCGCGATTTCATATCGGAAGGCAAGGATGCGTATATCTATGACTACGCGGTTGCGGGCATTGAACAGGACGAAAATGAAAAGGATGCCGGACTGGATGTGATTGCGGTTGCGGTGCGCAGGGACCTGATGGATCATTACCAGCGCCTGTTCAAGGGGCTTCGTCTGAAACTCACCATGGCGGCTCCGGAATGCCTTGCGTACGGAGTGCTTGTGAACCGTCTGAAACCGGAACTGGCGCAGCGGGATTTCATCATTCTGGATCTCGGACATTCCGCCACCCGGATCAATATTTTCTCGGACGGCGTCTTTGACACAATCCGTTCGATTGAGACCGGATGCGCTGCATTGGGACGCCGGGTCGCAGAGCTTCTCGGCTGCGATGAACATATGGGCCGCATGCATCTGATTCAGAACACCGACGGAATCATGGATTCCGACGGCATGCGGGATATCTGCCAGGAAATTTCGATCGATGTAATGCGTGCCGTGAACTATTACACCTATGAAAAACGCGACAACACATTGGATACGATTTATCTCTGCGGCGGCGGAGCGCTGATTCCGCAGCTTCGGAATGAACTGAAGGAAAGTGTGCCGCTCAATGTTGTGCCGCTTTCGGATCTTTCATCCGACATTGCGGTTCCGGATGCTCTGATCAGCGGACCTGCCTCGGTGGGCATCTGCTGGAACAGTGACCAGTGACAGGAGGAAGGAATATGAGTGAAAACAAGCAGAGTATTCTTTCCCGGGATATTACCTTCGGAAAGAAGAACAGGACAGGCTATTCCACAAAGACGTATATCAATCTTGTGCAGGACAAGACGGAAACAGATAACCGCAGGGCGATTCTGCTGTTTCTGCTGTTTCTCGTCTGCCTCGGCGTGTTCGTGAAATTTGCGGTCATCGACCAGCTCGCAAAGATCAACCGGGCGGAAGCGGCTTACCGTACCATCGAATCACAGGTCCAGGCTGCCCGCCAGACCAACAGCGAATACGCGGACGTCAAGAAGGAATATGACGAAGTCACTGCCTGGTATATGACCGAGGAAGAGAAGATGGAAGTCGACAAGAGCGCGGTGTTCCGGATGCTGGAAAATGACATGATGCCGTATGTCGGCATTCAGTCCGTACAGATTGCCGGAAATACGATTGTCGTCCAGACGGATATCACAAACCTGCAGGTTGTTTCGAGATTCCTCAGCGCCCTGCAGAATGACAGCCGGAACGGCTTCGTGACGGTGACTACCGCAAGTGCTTCCACAGACAGTTCCGTCACAAACAACGACATTACTGCGACCGTCGTGATTACCTACGGCGGGGGAGGCAACTGATCATGCTGAATCGTGAACTGACCGCAAAAGAGAAAATCCTTGTGCTGATTGCCGCAGTACTTGCCCTCGGACTGTTTTACTACAACTTTGTATACAAATTTTTCCAGAGCCAGTATGCACTGTACGATACCTCTGCGATCGAAAATGAACTGCTTGCCGAGCAGAACAAGGCAATGCAAATCTCGCGGATGAAGCAGGTCATTGCGGATTCCAAGGGAACGGTAAAGGGAGACCTATCGGTTTATAACAACCAGTCCGCCGAAATTATTGAGATGGGCAGAATTTTCGATGAGGATGCGGACAATGTGAGCATTACCTGGAGTGAGCCGGTATTAAGCGGAACCATCATCCGCAGGGATGTAAACATTACCTTCCACTGCCGGTCCTATGAAAACTTCAAAAATGTGCTTCGGAAGATGAGTGAGATGAAATACCGCTGCCTCATCGGCAATGTGGTTGTCTCGGATGCCAAGCCGAAGGAGTCAAACGGCGTTGTCACTTCAGATGATATCAATGCGTCGATCTCCGTCCGTTTCTTTGAAACCTCGGAAGGAGCTGCATCGCTGGCCGGCGTCAAAAAAGAAACAAGGGATGACGGTCTTTCCGGAAGCGAGCTTGAAGAGCGGGCTCACGCCTACGAGAACCAGTAACCGTCCGTCTGAGAGAAGAACCTGAACAGGCCCGGAACACCACGGTGTGATCCGGGCTTTTCTGATGCGCAATCGTGCAGTCCGGCGCATGCATGCGATCTGCCGATTTTGTATCCATTCGGGAGAGGAATGGTTCGGATTGTGCCGTTACAGAATGAATTTTGCCGGATTCATCCCTTTAGGGAATGAATTTACCGATATATAATATTTACAGATAAAGAGTAAAGCATGGTTTTATGACACCCTCCGTTGTACTGAAAACTATTATTCATTTCTTCCGGCTTGATGAGAAAAGCCCTTTTGTGCGTGATTCCATCGACTTCTCCAATATGCGCGCCGCAATCCCGGTCGGCATTTACACGCTGATTACCGAGCAGATCCTGTACAACCGGACCGTGCTGCTCTGGAAAATCGTGCCGAAGGCGGTATATCGCGGCGCATTTATTCTTCTTGCCCTGATCTGCGCGCAGCTGCTTGTGATGGCGGTCCTGTATCTCTCCGGGAGATTTCGGAACCATACGGCCGCAGCCGTCAGCTGCTGTATCTTCTATGCCGGATGCGCGGTGCTGGGACAGGGAATAGCGGCCTGCAGCTACGCGGTCGGCAAACAGGTAATCCTGTTTCTGCCGATGGTCGCATGGATCTTTGCGCTGTTTCTGGTGAATCCTGTTATAGGCTGTCTGATTGCCCGGGTGAGTTTTGAAATTATTCCGAATTTTGTGAGCAGTAAAATCGTGCTTTCCAACTATGCGGACCGTGTTCTGTTCGTCTTTTCGGTGATGCTGCTGGTAATATCAGTGGTCCGCTGGATCAGCAGCCTGCGGGGCGCTGAGGCGGAAGAAAAGCTCAACGTCATGAACCGCAGACTGTCGGAGATCTCCGTTCATGATGAACTGACCGGCGTGAAAAACCGTCATGCACTGCAGGCTGACAGGAAAAACTATTTACACCGGAATCTGATTGTGGTGATGTCGGATATCGATGATTTTAAATACTACAATGACTCCTACGGACACGATACCGGCGATCTGGTTCTGTGCCATATGGCGAAGACCCTGTCGCATTCATTCGGCGCCTCCTCTGTCTACCGCTTCGGCGGCGATGAATTCCTGCTGGTGCTTCCGGACTGGGATGAGGCAAACCTGACGGTATGCATTGCGGAGTGGCGGTTACGCTTTCATGTATTAAAAATAGATGATGTGCAGCTTCATCTTGCGTCCACTTGCGGATATGTATCCGGACGTTGTGAAACCGAGGAAGACCTTTCCAGAATGATTTCGCTTGCGGACGCAATGCTTTACGAAGGCAAGCTTACCCGGAAAGGTTCGCTGAACGGAACGGTGTATGACCCGGCCAATCCGGCCCATATTGATGCGGAGGCAGCCGAAAGCAAGCTGCGCAGCGGTGAATCCGATGCATTGACCGGCCTGCCGAACATGATGTATTTCCGCTCCAAAGCCGATCTGACTGCGAATATTTTCCGCTCTGCCGGTGAGAAACCGGTCCTTGTCTATTTCAACATTGAGCATTTCCGCAGATACAACCGGAAATACGGATTTGAGGCGGGAGACGTCCTGCTGAAACAGCTCGCCCGCATTCTGACTTCGGTGTTCAATAATGCGCTGGTATGCCGCTTTGCGGATGACCGGTTTACGATGATTGCGCCGAAAAAGGATATTGAAGCGAAAATTGAACAGGCGGCCGAGAAGTTCGGGAACACCGCACTGGATCATCATCTGAATCTGAGGGCGGGACTTTATGAGCTGTCCGATGAATCGGTGAATGTAAGCCTTGCGTGCGACTGCGCCCAGCAGGCAATGCGCGCAGACAGCCGCTCCGTGTGCTCGTGGTATGACGAGACAATGCGGAAACAGCTGGAGCTGAAGCAGTATGTCGCAGATCATCTGGAGGAAGCGCTCGAACAGGGCTGGATCGAAAATCTGTATCAGCCGATCATCCGCTCCGTCAACCGCATGGTATGCGGAATGGAAACTCTGCCGCGCTGGAATGATCCGGTGCACGGAAGTTTTGAGCCGGAATTCTATGTGCCGATCCTGGAGGAATCACAGGGCATCGTTTCGCATGATCTGTATGTGATCCGCAAGTCGGTCGGGGATTATACCGAATACCGGAAACGCGGAATGGAAGGCATTCCGCTGATCATCAATCTCTCATACCGGACACTGGACACGGAAGACATTGTGGCAAAAATCGATGCGATAACCGAAGGAATTGAACATTCCATGATCCGGTTTGACATCAGTGCAGTCTCGCTCCGCAATCTGACAGAACCCATCCAGGCTACGCTGGCGGAACTCTGGGACCATGGCTATCAGGTCTGGATGGACGGATTCGGCAGGGAAAACTCCGCACTGGATATTCTGATTCACCGTCTGATCCGCGGCATCAAGTTTGATATCCGCATGATCAGAATGAAAGAAACACGGGAACAGGTGATCGTATTTCTGAAATATGTCGTCCGGATGTGCAAGGCCCTGAACATTCAGACGCTTGCGCTCGGCGTGGAAAGTGGTGATGAAGCGGAATTCATTGCCGAAATCGGCTGTGAATTCATGCAGGGATTCTGGTTCTCGCATCATCTTACCTTTGAAGAATGCTGCAGCGAGAAATTCCTTTCCACATTCAAAGTGGAGACGGCCTCCAAACTGGAATACTATTCCGCAATGAGCCGCGTGGATCTTGCGACACCGGCAAGACTGGATTATGACAGCCGTCTTGAGACCGTCAGCAATGACCTTCCGGCTGCGATCGTGGAACTGCGGAACGGAACGTTCCATACCTGTCTCAGCAACGCCGCATTCCGGGAATTCCTGAAAACCCGCGGAATCAGCAGTGTCAGCCGCTGGAACGTACTGATGAACGATCCAGAGTATTATCTGCACGATAATCTGGTCTATCTGAGCGGTGAAATCACACGTTCCAGACGGTGGGAAACCCTGGATATCGGTAAAGGGGAAAAATCCTGTATCTGTTCATTCCATGTCATATC
>CAMOOA010000024.1 GCA_946621045.1 uncultured Erysipelotrichaceae bacterium | reverse complement strand
GCGGAACCTGCGGAAACTCCGGCTTCTGATGCAGACCCGGCTGTCATCGCGGATGCGGCATCGGAACCTGCCGAAGCACCGGAAGAGACACCTTCTGCGGAAGATGAAAAAACGGAACCGGAAGAAGAAAGTGATCCTGAGGCAGATACCGAAACAGCGGAAACCTGGAATGAAATGTTCCGGAATGCCGAGCTGACCGGGGTATGGGCAGATGACCTGATTACTCTGGCGGAACTGCAGATCGGCTATCGGGAAAGCACAAAGAACTTCATCCGGGATGAGGAAGGAAGGAAATACGGATACACCAGATACGGGGAATGGTACGGAGACCCTTATGCGGAGTGGGACTCCCTGTTCGTCATGTTCAATCTGTACCATGCAGGAATTACGGCAGATGTCTTCCCGTACTGCGCAGACTGTGAAGAATGGATCAATGCGCTGAAGAATGCACAGCTGTTCCGTGAAGGAGACGGCTTTGTTCCGGACAAAGGAGATCTGGTCTTTGCGGATACGGATGAAGACGGCAGAGCAGACCATGCCGCAATCGTAAAAGCCGTGGAACGCGATGCCGCTGATAATCCGGATCAGCTGATTGTGATCGAAGGCGATACTGATAACGAAGTCAGAGAAAGCAGATATGAGTTTTTCAATCCGCTGATTACCGGGTTTGCGCAGCTGCCGGAAAATCCGCAGATGATAACGGAAGAGCCTGAGGCAGAACCGCAGATCCTTTCCTTTACCGGAAGTGCAAACCGGGTGGATGTGACTGTATTCTATGAGGAAGGCGCATTCCCGGAAGGAACCGTAATGAAGGTGAAGGCGGTCTGGGACCGTCCGGTCATTGAGGCAATTCACGAAACCGTAAAAGAAGACAATAAGGAAGTTGTCCGTGTACAGGCGGTGGATATTACATTCTACGATGCAGAAGGAAATGAGATTGAACCTTCAAAACCGATCCGGGTGACGATGAAGTCAAATGCGGTGCCGGAAGAGGCGACCGAAAAGCCGGTGGTTGTTCACGTGGACAATGAAATGGGCACGTCGGTTGTGGAGACTGATGAAACGCAGGAAGAGCCGTCCGGCTCAGCGGAGTCGGTGACCTTTGAGGCCGGTTCCTTCTCGGTTTATGCAATCGTATATACCGTTGATTTTCATTACGAGATCGACGGCAGACAGTATGAATTCCGGCTTCCGGGCGGCGGATATGTGAGTTTCACAAAACTTGCGGAGATACTGGGAATCTGCAGTGCCGCTGATCAGCATCCCGATGCGGGGATGAATGCGGCGGAAGGGGATACGGAATACGGCAAAGCCGAGACTGCATTCACACTGGATGATGTGACGGTGTCGGACAGCACCAGAGAATTTGTGCGCGGGGTAACAGAAATCTCCTTCAGTAATCCGGAACTGCTGTATGTGACGCATGTACAGGAAGAGATCAAGGTCGGAACACTGAAGGAAACACGGAATCTCAAATGTGAATACTCCGGCGATCTGACAAAAAGACAGATCGGAAAAATAAATGAACAGACGGTTGAGGCGGGCGACTGGGCACTGATTTCCCTGAAGCCCTTTGACAGTGAAGAAACACTGACGGTAACGATGGATGACGGCGAAGTATTTACCGTCCGGGTCACGGACGGTCAGCTGAAAACCCGTATGATTTCAAGCAGCGGAGAAACCTGGGAAATCACTGTTACTTACGGGGAAGATGCCGGGATTCCGGAAGATGCAGAACTTTATGTGAAGGAAATCACGGAAGCGGATGAAGCATATTCTGAGATACAGAGGAATATCACGGAAAATCTGACGGAAGGACGCGAAAACATACCGTTCAGACCGATTCTGTTTGATATTTCCATCCGGAGCGGCGGCGAAGAGATCGAGCCGGCGGAAGGCAGTGAAGTGCTCGTGGAAGTGAAACTGGCCGGCAATGCCGCAAAGGGCGTGTATTCCGGTGCGGATTCTCCGGTTCTGATCAACGATCTGCCTGTAAATGAGACGCAGGCAGAGATGGAAAAACAGGTACAGGTAATCCACCTGAGCGATCAGAATACCGTCGATGTTATGGAGACAGAAGATACCATAAATGAACGGGAAGCGGTCTCCAGTTTTATTACGCCCTCGTTCTCCAACTGGCTGCTGTATCTGGATGAGGATCTGACAGGAATCGAAGTGACAACCGGAGACAGTCTGACCCTGCGGCCGTATTCGGAATGGATCTGGAAACAGAACGATGAACCGGCGCAGTATCAGGGCGGAGAGTGGATGTTCCCTGCATCAGAGTGGGATACATGGCGTGAAGGCAGCGAAACCATGTACCGGCATAAAACAAACGGTTCCTTATTCCGCTCGTTTGAAAAAACAGATTCACAGCTCAATGAAACCTATACCGTTGTGACCAGCGTTTCACTTTCTGCCGGCACATTTGATCTTCAGACAAATAAGGGAAAGACCATACATGTCAATGTCAGACAGGGACAGGCAAGCGGGAAACCGGATACGGTGGACGGTGTGCAGGGTCTTACGGTAAATCTGTTTGATTATGATGTGCCGTTGAACGGCGGGAATTATGACTTTACCAGATCCGGCGCGCTGGATGTTCAGTCCAATGTTGCGTCGAATCCGGATAACAACAACAACATCAATACCGGCCATGATCTGAAATTCCTCGGATACGGCGGCAGTAATGTCGGAGAGACCGATACCTGGTTCTGGATCAATAACTACACAAAGGATGTTCCCCAGCAGGGAATTGTCAAACAAAATCTGGTGAACGGCTATCCGGAACTTACACCGGGCAGAAACGGACAGGAACGCAGCAATCCGGGACTCGGATATCTGTTTGATCCGAATTCGCACAATTCAAACGTCTATGCATTTCCGAATGCGGACGGCTTATTCCGGCAGGATAATCTCGGCTATTATTACTACAACAGCAACGCCAATTATGCGGAATATGACCGCAGAACCAACCGATTTATTCTCTATGATCATACGTATTCCCAGAATACCGGCGGATCTGAAGGCGCGAATGCAAAGCCGATCGGCTTTTTCCCGTTCCATGAATACGATACCGTTGATACGCAGCCGGAGATGAATTTTAACCGGAATCTGAACCATCACTTCGGCATGAGCATGACGGTCGATTTCGAACTGCCGTCCGGAAAACAGATCGCGGATTCCGACGGCAATATGCATGACATTATTTACGAATTCTCCGGCGATGATGATCTCTGGGTATTTATCGACGATGAGCTGGTGCTTGATATCGGCGGAATTCATCAGCCGGTCACCGGTACGATCAATTTCACGACCGGGCAGATAAAAATACACGGAGTAGATGACATCACAAAGACGTTTGAGGTCGGCGGACATACGCTCAAAATGTTCTACATGGAGCGCGGCGGATGTGATTCCAATCTGTCCGTACGGTTTAACCTGCCTCTGACCAGAGGAAACGGAAGAGTCAGAGCCGCAAAAAAGAGCAGAACCGATGACAGCACTTCGCCGGATCAGTATCTTCCCGGCGCAGTATTCGGAATCTGGGAGAATGCGGCCTGTACCGGAGAGCCGTACAAAACCGCAATCACCGATGCCGGCGGCATCGCCGACTTCGGTGATCTTCCGGTCAAGGAAGAGGGACAGACCTATTACCTGAAGGAAATTGTTCCGCCGGAAGGCTACCGGATAAACAATACGGTCTATACGGTTACGGAAAACGGAACGGGCAGTGACGGAAAATATATCTTTGTCGTAAAGCAGGGAGATACCCCGGTCGAAACGGAACAGAATGTCCCGGTTGTGAGGGATGACAGACCGGACCCGATCAGTCTGACCGTGCAGAAGAAGTGGAAGAATGCGGATGATACGGATATGAATCCTCCGGATCAGCGTGCTGTGTTCGAACTGAAACGCTATAAGACCGAAGTAAAGTATGACATTTCGACGACATGTGATCTGAACATCTACCGGGTTGATCAGAACTGGAGTAATCCGCGTCATATGGTCACAAAAACCTATGCGGGCAATACTGCCGCATACGTGAACTGGACCTATAACCAGTATGTCTGGGACGGATGGAAGAACTGGCAGTACCGGGTGAATAACGGAAACACACAGACAAAACAGGAAACATCCCCGGCGCAGATTGCACTTCCTTCCAACGGTGCGGTGAATGTTTATATCTTTGACGGGAACCTCGGCGGACAGTATGAACAGTACGGTGTTGAAAACATTACCGTGACCGGGACCGAGGGTTCCTCACAGGCAGATATGGAAATCAGCGAAAAGGTGATTGACACCGGCTTTTCCAGAGAACTGACACTGCCCACGGCATCCGGCGCATGGAGTGCATCGTTTGAACACCTTCCGGTACAGGAAACCGTCAATAACTCAACGTTCTATTACGAATATTTCATTGAAGAAAAAACAGTTCCGGAAGGATTTGAAGCTGTTTATCTTGATTTTACCGGCAAACCGACCGCAGATCCTTCGGGACTGAGCACGAATGTGACCGGAAGTCAGACCATTGTAAACCGCAGACTGCTGGATATCCCGCTGGAAAAACAATGGGCGGATTTCAGCGGGGATGCATACAGCTGGCAGGCAGTATTCCAGCTCGAACAGATGGAAGTCAAGGTGAATGAAAGTGATCCGGATGCGCCCGATGTCATCGACCATTTCACGGCGATAGAGGGAAAGACTCTGCGGGCAGAAAAGAATCAGACTCCGCTGCCTCAGTTTACCGGCCTGCCGATGTACCGGGTTCATAACAACGGCACCGTTTACCGGATTCTCTATTCGGTGGAGGAAATCGCATATACGGTCTCACGCGGTGATACGGTTGTTGCGCAGTGGAGTAAAGACGGATCACTTGATGTAATCGGGGATGTCCGCTATGAACCGCAGTTTGAACAGGATGCTGGAGAACACGGATCCGAAATCGATGACTATCAGATCCGAATCGTAAACATGATGCAAAACCATGTTCTGGATAAGGAGATTGATCTGTCTCTTGTGAAAACCTGGCCGGAAGGCACAGACTATGCGGCGAGAAGCGATGCCTTCGCTTCGTTTGTGCTGAAGCGATATGTTCATGAAGAGTATCGGGATTATTCCCGCGTTCCTGCGGATGCGGAATGGGTAACGATTACAATGCGTACGTCCAATAATGACACCGGCGGCCAGGAAGTCATTGTCCCGATCGGTACGACGGTGCATATTCTCGGCAATATCAAACCGCAGACAAACGCAAACAAAATAGTCTTCTCGCAGAGCACCGGCGGCACCGTTGAACTGGTTCGAAACAACGCATCCGGAGATCTGCTTCCGTTTGATATCGAAGTTACAGCCGATCAGACCAAAACACTTACCCTGATACAGGGAGATAATTATGTCGCCGGCGGCAGAGCAGGGTTCCGGCTTGCGGACTATAATGACCGGACTCCGGATGAACAGGACAGCAGCTTCAGTGAAGCCTTTACGCTGAATCCGGCAAATCAATGGACGGCTTCCTTTGCGTATCTTCCCGCGATCGAAGAACAGAATATTGACCCGAAGACAGGATCTCAGACTATCTATGTCTTCAGTTATTACCTGGAGGAAACCGGCAGTAATCCAAAGGGATTTACACCGGTGTTCAAGGACAATACTGACACGATCATCGGCGCAGACAGCGCAAACCGGATCGATTATTCCGTCGCCCTGACAGCGAATAATACCCCTGTCACTGCGGATATCACGCTGGAGAAAGTGGATGAAGATCAGCTGGACGCAGAAAACCCGCAGACTCTGATTGATGCTGCCTTCCGGATCGAGAAATATACCTCTGCCCAATATATCCAGAAAGACATTTCCTGGGGTGAAAACGGAGAGAGGTCTTTACCGGATACAGATCGGGACGGAATATTCGCACTGGAAGGACTGCCTGCCGGGTATTACAGAATTGTGGAGACGGAATATCCGAAAGGATATATCCGGCTTTCTTCAGAGCCGCTGTTTGAACTCCGGGTAAACGATGTTTCCGGGCAGCTGGAAGTGATTCTGCTGAATCCGGACGGTACGGACGCAGAAGAAAACCGGCTGGAAGAGGTGCGCGTCAATGGTCTTACGATCCGTTACGGCAACCGCAGCGGTGCCGCACTTCCGAAAACCGGCGGTCCCGGTACCGGACTGTTCGTTTTGCCTGGAGGTATTCTGGTCTTCGCGGCAGGATATCTGTTGCGGAGACGAATGCATACGGACTGAACGCATGGTTTATGAGAGCAGTCCGTACCGCAGACAATCTGCCCGGGAGTCGTCAGAAACTGAATAAACAGTCCTTACACAGAATCCCGAATTTATCAGGCAGCCGGTGATCCAGTCAGTCACAGGCTGTCCGCAAAGCGAAAGAGCCCGGCTCTGTTACTCCCGAATGCACAGGGAGCCGGACTCTTTCTTTGAATCCCGGGCGGGTGAGATTGACATCCGGACCGGTTGCGGAAGAAAATATACAGCGGATATAGTATGGGCAAAGATATCAGAAACAAGCGAAAATATACGTTTCTCGGAATCCTGTGCAGAATTCTCGGAACACTGCTTATCGTCGGAGTGTTCGCGGTGCTGCTTCCGATCAGCATTCCGAAACTCTTCGGGGCATCGGTTTATAACGTCGTCAGCGCCAGCATGTCTCCGGAGATACCGGTAAACAGCCTGATCGTGGTACAGCCGGCAGACCCTGCCGAACTGCAGGAGGAAGACATCATTGCCTATTACCGCGACAATGTCGTAATCACCCACCGGATCACCTCGAACAACACACTCGAAGGCCGGATTACGACAAAAGGGGACGCCAACGAACAGGAAGATATCTTTGAGGTCACCTATGATCAGGTGATCGGAAAGGTGACATGGCATGCGCCCGTGCTGGGCGGCATTGCCCAGATCATCACCAGTACTGCGGGAAAAATATATCTGCTTGCGGTGCTGGCCTGCGGCATCATGTTTCATATGATCGCCGGACAGCTGAAAGTACTCTCAGAGCAGTGAAAGATACAGGGATGATTTCCATGATTAAGGATATGGGGACCATCCTTTTTTTGACATCACAGGCATCTGAAATACTGTATTAATCGCAAAAAAAGGCTATTCTCACCATAAATGATGATGGTTTGAGGACTGATAAAATAAGGATTCTACGCCCTCGCCATTTGCCTACGTCAATTTACAACTGCGTACTTTAGCGATTTGTCTACATCTATCAACACTTTCGGTGAGAATAGCCCAAAAAAATGACAATTCCGGCAATTTGTAAGCATATGATGGAAGAACGGTAGTCAAAGCCGGATTAATACCCTAAAATAGGGAAAACATCAGCGCGGAAATACGCGTATTTTCATACAGCATACGCGTATATAAAGAAAAGCGCATTCGGAAAAGACACAGGGGGAACTGATATGAAAAAGTTCTGGAAGAAGAGTTTCACACTGCTTGCGGCACTCGGCATGGTCGGAACCAGCATATATCCGGTCATTGCGGAAGGTACGGATCTCTCCGGCGGGGAAACAGAAGCCGGAGAACAGACTGTAACCGAAGAGGAAAACAGTACTGTTTCCGCTCCTCAGATCATTATCAAGGCTGTGCCGGTAAGCGGCGAATCAGTGATCGGCGATGCGGTCAGTATCGATCCTTCTGTATATGCCGGACAGACGCCGGCAGAAAATATCGCTCCGGAAGTCAGCGGATATGTTTTTAACACTGCATTTATCACGCGGGAAGGGAACAGCGATACGGTTATTTCCTTCGGCCCGGAAAGCTATATCACCGATGGTGATGAAGAAGTGTTCTATAACGATACGGCCGATGAAGCAAACGTGGTCGATGCAGTATTTTCCTATGCTTTGAAGGAAGCGGAACCCGCACCTGCAGAACAGGAAGAAGAAACTGCGGAAGCTGCCGGATCCGAAAAGGAAGGTGAAGAACCCGCGGAAGATGAAATCTCCGAGATGGAGGAAATCACTGAAATTATCAGCGATGATACAGCACAGTCCGAACAGGATAAGAATGAGACAGTGCTTCTTGGAGAAACGAATACGGATTTCACAATCGAATTCTTAGAGGAAGACGGCACGACCCGGGATACTGCGGCATCCGTCGGAAATGTTTATTACGTTGCGGTTCATAACGGCAACGACGTCAGGGCAGTCGCCAAGGTTCAGCCGGACAACAACGGAATTGCTAAATTGTCTTTCGGCACTGCGGATACCACCGGGTGCGGTTATACGCTTGTAAAATATACCGGTGCGGAAGATCTGACAAAGGAGTATGCGTCTTCTAACTGGTACTATGACGGTTCCGGTGCGATGACGAAACCGTCGGATTTCGGCGGCTATTCCTATGAACGGGTTGATGACCGGAATTATAAAGCAGTAAAGAAACCGGTTTATGAAGTGGAATATCTGTTTCCGGGCGGCGCAGCCGACAGTATCGGAAGCGGCTATTCATTGTATGCGGCCGTCAAGGCTGTAAACCAGAGCGGTAATTCCGTTACTTATTACACAAGCGAATCAGTGACACTGGACGGAATCACGGAATATACCGTACCTGTCAGCACCTTCAGCCGTTCCAATGACACCCCGATTGCTGTTTCCTATACGGCCGGAATGGACGTGGAAATAAAGCTCGTGAAAAATCTTCAGATCGAGCAGAACGACGAAAACCGCGGAACGATTTCCGGCGGTGATATCGTCAAGAACGGCGATGTGATCAGCGGCTATATAGTGAGCATTTCTTCTTCTGACAATAAAACAACCTTTACATTCACAAAGCCGGAACCGTACAAATACAGTATTGCGGTAGCTGACGACGGCAAAGCGGTTGCCTTTGATGATGCCTATACGCAGTACTGGTATTTCCTTTCCACGCTGACCAAGCCGGACGGAAAGAAATACTATTATATGACTCCGGTCGCGCTGAACGGCGCCACGAGAATTCCGGAAACCGGCACAAACTCCATTACGAGCTACCGTGATAAGACAGACGCAGGCAAAACCAGTGTCTATCAGTCCGGAGATACTGTCACCAATGAGCTTGTCCATGTGTCATCGGCCACAGAGAGCTACACGGATATCATCGACGGAAACAACAATAACCGGGAAGCGTTCGGAAACGAAAGTGCTGCCAACCGGTATAAGGTCTCATCGACAAGTGAAGACAGCACCGGCACAATTACGCTTACGAAGATTCCCGATCTCAAAATCAAAACCGAGTTCAGGGAAGCGGACGGATCCGCTGTGACCAAGGTTCCGTCTGACTACCGGCTGCTTGTCAAAATGGTGCGGGACGGGAAGTCCTATTATGCGCTTCATACTGTCACGACCGGCTCCGGTCTTTCAGAACCGATCGTATTCTATGAGCTGAATGGTCAGAGCCTCGGGACAACACCGTACTATTATTCCGGCAGTGAGACGGTTTCCACACAGGTGGTGACCGGTACGAATGATCTTCTTACGGCGATCACCAGCACCGATGCGTCGATTGTCCGATACAACGAAAATACCATCCGCGGGACGCAGAACAGCGACCTCACAAAAGACCTGTTTTCTTCCTCTTCTGTGATTGCGGACGGTATCGGTCAGCTGGAGATGACAACGACATTTACCAGAAAGAAGGATGACGGAAAGAATCATGATATTTCGGTATCCTTCTATAAAAAGCACGAACCCAGCATATCTCAGGCGGAACTGAATCCTGCGGTAGGAAATATGGATACCGCAAAGGATGCATATTTCTTCCGTGTACGCCTTTATAACAACAATAAACTGGTTGCCTACAGAATCGAACCAGTCAGCCAGGATGATGCGGCGGCTGCCAACAGCGCCGGTACCTTTACGCATACCATCTCCGGTGAGACTCCGTTCCAGCTGGTGGATGACAAAGGCGCCGATATCAAGGACGGAAGTCTGCATTATGATCCGACCATGTATACGAGCGATGTCCGTTTATACAAGGCAAATACCGCAGAACAGATCCCGGCCAGCCTTGATCAGGTATCCAGTATGGGTACAGACACCCTGGACGGCTATGACTTCTGGCAGAATGTTTACAGCGAGCAGAAAGAGGGGGATGTCATTACCGGCACGAAGACGGATATTGCCCTCTATGCGGCATATAAAAAGAAGTATCAGGTGACGGTTGTGGTTGATCCTGCGGCAGATCCTTCCGGAATCATTCTTTATGCGGAGGCTGTGCACAAAACAACAAATATTGACAAAATCACGATTGAAGATATCTCCGCAGCCGAATCGTTCCGGACAGAGAGAGCGGCAGACGGAAAGAAGCTGATCACATATCTTCTTGAGGATCAGACATCCAATACCTTCAACTGGACCACGCATCCGGAAGGAAATGTCATCACCGGCAATGAAAAATTTACGCTGAAGCTGACGCAGAGCGGCAAAGAGGTAAAAGAAGGATATCCGGTAAAGATTGGGAATAATTACTATACCGCCAGTTATGACACAGGCAGAGCTGAAGGAACCAATGTTGATATAGATGATACAGGGAAAGTAACCGTTATCACTCATTTTGTCAGACTGACCGAAGCAAGCTATGATGATGCAATTACACCGTATGATGTTCTGGGAGAAGGAGCAGAGTATGGCGTTGTTGCGAATGAATTTATCAGAAACGAGCATTCAGAGACGAATTTTGCGGTAAATAAATACACAGAAGATACAGTCGCAGGAATTGATTTGGCCGCAAACGGCGGTGTGTCAGAGATAATGCCTTTCTATGCCGGGGAATACAACAAAATTCATTTTACAAGCAAGGTTTATGTAGATCCGGATATTCATACCCCGAGTAACAAAGAAAATCCTTATATACATAAAGCATCCGATGAGGCAGAAGACAAGATTCATCAAGATGATATAAACGCATGTGATGTCACAGTTATTCCAACATCAAGAGAGAATGTGAAAGCATATGTTGACGGACTTATTGCCAAATTGAAAGATTCCTCAATTACCTACCGTAATAAACCGAGCGTCAAAATGGAGTATGATTCACAAAGAACAATTGACACTACGAGTTTTCCGGATAATAAGACAATTTATATTGATGCGACAAACCTGGATTTCAGTTCGCCGGGATGGAATATCAAAAAACTAGAGGGACAGACCATCGTATTCAATATTCCCGGTAATAAAGTGACTCTCGCAAAAGAAGTCGTTTCTGTTTACAGACGAAATGAGAATGGGGGATTGGATCCGGTAGTAGAAAATCTGGATTCCAATACAGGCGGAAATGGAGGAGATCCTGAACAAAACAGCATAGTCGAAACCCACATTCTGGATCATGTTGTTTTCAATGCATATGAGGCGACAAGGGTGGAATTTGAAAGCGGTCCTGCAGGATTGTTTCTTGCGCCTAATGCATATGTTGAGGAAGTAAGCGGATCCGGAACGGGCTGGGTTGCTACCGGAAATACCTTCAAACAGACAAGTTCGGAATGGCATTTCTTCAGAACACAGCGCAGATACAAAGGAGACACTACACTTGGAATTATCAAAGCACTGGGTGCGGACAGTACATGGCCGAAGGGAAATCGTCCCGCAACCTTCAAACTAAGTCAATTGACTGAGGGAGCGCCAATGCCTGCTTTAGGTGCCGAAACTATCACATTAACTTCTGCAGGCAAGGGCATGTTTGGCGCAATCATATGGAGTGCTGCAGATGTTAATAAAACATATCAATACAAAATCAGTGAAACCAGTAACTGGGAAGGCGGTTGGACAAAGAGTGGAGATGTTACGGTTAATGTGACCGTAGAAGAAAGAGATGGAAGATATATCGGGACTGTAACATACAGTCCGGAAAATGACACTATAACGAACACCTACACTAAGGGTACTACCAGCAAAGCAGTCAGTGTGAAGAAGATCCTCAGCGGACGTGATTGGAAGGATACGGACAGCTTTGAGTTCACGCTTGCGGCTGCCGCAAACAATTCGGAAGGCGCGACACTTCCTTCCACAGTGAAGAAGTCAGCCACGAAGAATGCACAGACCGTAACATTCGATCCGATCACCTTCACAAAAGCCGGAACCTACAAGTTCACGATCACAGAGACGAAAGGAAATACCAGCGGTGTGACCTATGACACCGGCGCAAAGGAAATCACGATCACAGTGACCAATGACGGAACCGGCGCACTGACCGCAACAGCCGATCCGGAAAGCGGCCAGGTGGAAGTGACAAATACCTATACTGCCGGAAGCACAGAGAAAGCAGTCAGTGTGAAGAAGATCCTGAGCGGACGTGAGTGGAATGACAGTGACAGCTTTGAGTTCACGCTTGCGGCTGCCGCAAGCAATCCGGAAGGCGCGACACTTCCTTCCACAGTGAAGAAGTCAGCCACGAAGAATGCACA
>CAMOOA010000023.1 GCA_946621045.1 uncultured Erysipelotrichaceae bacterium | reverse complement strand
CTGCCGGAGGCGGTGCTCCGCAAAAAGGGGCATCCCGCCAAACAGACCTTCCAGGCAATCCGCATCGAAGTGAATCATGAGCTTGATGCATTGCAGGAAGGACTCGACGAAGCCTGCAGGATGCTGGCAGTCGGGGGCAGGTGTGCAGTTATTACCTTCCATTCGCTTGAAGATCGGATGGTAAAGACCTGCTTTAAAAAGCTATCCTCTGCTCCATTTGCGGATCCAAAGCTTCCATTGAAAGCTTCGCAGATGGAGCAGGCCTCCTTCTCGCTGATCACGCGTCATCCGGTGACCGCAGGGGATGATGAGCTGGAACAGAACCACAGATCACACAGCGCAAAGTTACGGGTGATCGAACGAATAAAGGAAGCAGAGTGAACTACTATGGCAGCAAACATGAAGAAAAGAAAAAAGAGAAAACTGAAGCTCGGTACATTTACCGGTATTTTCTTCCTGTGTTCCGCGCTGCTGTATCTTGCATCAACGCTATTCCTGCGCAGCTACAACAACTCGCTCAGTTCCAGGAAGCAGGAAATCGAAGCGAAAATCACGGAACTTCAGATTGCAAATGATGCGGTCGCAGTAGAGGTGAATACCCTGAATAACCGTGAGCGGGTGAACTCGATTGCAATGGATAAAGGATTGAGACTTGAGCAAAATAATATTATAACCATTACGAAGGCCAACGGGGATTGATGAGGTTCGTGCAATGAACAACCGTGGAAATCGTACGGTGCTGATTACGTTTTTCGCAGCATTAGCGGTAATGAGTCTTCTCGCCGCTAATGTTTTTTACGTTGCAATCGTAAAGAAGCATTTCCGGAGCGGAACCGATCTTTCCGCCTATGCCGATTCCGCCAATACGATCCGCCAGACGGAAAAGGCGCTTCGCGGAAATATTTATACCAATGACGGCACGATAATCGCAGAGGATAACCGCACCTACAATATCGTATGCATTCTTGCGGAAGACCGACTGTCGGTTGAAGGGGAGATTGCCTATGTGCAGGACAAGGAAAAAACTGCCACGGAACTCTCCAGGATCCTGCGTACCGACAAGGATACCATTCTCGGATATCTGAATCAGGATGTATGGCAGACCGAGCTCGGCACGGCAGGGCGAAACCTGTCGGAATCGACACGCAATGAAATCATCGCGCTCGGACTTCCCGGCATTGAATTCACCGACAGTATTCAGCGGGTCTATCCGCTCGGTACCTTTGCGTCGAATCTGATCGGGTTTGCACAGTCCGATGAAACCGGCTCGACGATCGGACGGATGGGAACCGAGCTGTATCTTGACAGCTATCTCAGAGGCGACGACGGTTACCGTATTTATCAGGCAGACAAAAACGGATACATTCTTCCCGGAATGAAGGAAGAAACAAAGAGTGCGGAAAACGGCAGCAACGTCTATACCACACTGGATCAGGAAATCCAGGAGGCGCTTGAAGAGAGTTTTCTCATGACCCAGCAGCAGTTCCGTGCGGAACGCATCTGGGGTGCCGTCATGGAAATTGAAACCGGAAAGATTCTCGGATGGGGACAGTATCCGAGCTTTGATCCGAACATGCTGGATATCACCGACTATAACAACTACGGCGCCCAGCTTCCGTATGAGCCGGGATCCACGTTAAAATCCGTTACCTGGTCCGCTGCGATCAATGAAGGGGTGTATGACGGTACGGAGCTGGTTGATTCGGATATCTACTATTACAGCTGGGATGATGACCGGAACCCGCACCGCGCTGCCTACGGAAGCGAACATCCTATTACAAACGCATCCGGAAACCGGTTCGGCATGATCGATTACGACCACGGACTGATGTATTCTTCCAACGTCGTCGCGGCAACGATTCAGACCGAGCTGATCGGTTCCGACAAGAACCTGGAATATCTGAAGCGGTTCGGCTTCTTTCAGGCGGTCAAGACCGACGGCATGCCGGAAGAAACCGGTTATCTGAACTTCACCTGGCCGTCGGATAAAATCGCGATTTCATACGGACAGGGATCTACCGTCACCATGCTGCAGATGCTGCAGGCATACTCTGCGATATTCGGAGACGGTACGATGAAGCGGCCGTACTATGTGGAATCGATCCGGGATTCCTATGACAATAACCACATCCTTTATCAGGCGGAAGTCCGTGAAACGGGAAATCCGATTACGGAAGAAACTGCGAAGCAGGTACAGGAAATTCTGTACCGCACCGTAAATGAGGATGACGGTACGGCGAAATACTACCGGATTCCCGAATGTGAATTCATCGGCAAAACAGGAACGACCCAGGTCTCCATCAACGGTTCCTATATGTCCGGTTATACGATTGCTTCACTGATGAGCGCACTGCCTGCGGATGATCCGAAAGTGATTGTCTACTACTGCTTTGAAGCACCCTATAACCCGAATGCCCATGTGAATACCGAACCGACACAGAATCTTCTGCGGAAGACCGCCATGCGTCTTGGCTATGCCAACGTGATGGACAATCAGACGGCAGAGCCGGAGAAGACGCCGGAAGAAACGGTTCTGATCGAAGATGAAAGCGTGGAGCGCACTGCAGGGGAGATGCCGAATCTGATCAATCATTCGCTTTCCTATGCCGGACAGAAGCTCTCCCATCTGAACGGGGAAGCAGCGGTGCTCGGAAACGGGACAACGATCATTGATCAGTATCCGTCGCCGGGAGTTCCGGTCAACGGCGGCAAGATTTTCCTGCTTACCGATACAAACTCCTTTATCATGCCGGATATGACGGGGTGGACCCGAAAAGACGTAACCGGTCTCTGGCAGGTAACGCAGTTTGGGTTCCGCGTGCACGGAGAAGGTGTTGTCGTTTCACAGAATATCGATCCGGGTACGCTGATCAGCAGGGGCACGGAAATAGAAGTTGAGCTTGAATGAGAGCGTATTGTATAATTTCACACGCATATTGAGAGGAAATTATGGCTGTTAACTGTGTGATTTCATTTATGGCTGCGCTTGCGGCAGTCTGGATGCTGATGCCGTCATTCATCCGTTATCTGAAACAGGTGAGTTTCCATCAGACGGTCAGCGAGTATAGTCTTGCCGAATATAAGGAAAAAGGGAAAACCCCGATCATGGGCGGCATTCTCTTTATTGTGGTTCCGCTTGTGATCAGCACCGTGAGTATGCTGTTTCTCGGCTTCTCCCGTGATCTGTTCATTCTCCAGCTGACATTTGCCGGATACGGACTGATCGGATTCCTGGATGACTGGCTGATTGCGGTCCGTCATAACAACGACGGCCTGATTCCGCGCCGCAAGTTTTTCCTGCAGGTGCTGCTTGCACTGGTGATTTATATTATCTACCGGGCCGGCGGGGGAGAACTGACGCTGCGGATTCCGTTTACCGGTTCTTCAATTTACCTCGGACACCTGTATCTGATCCTGATCCTTCTGATGTTTTCCGGCGCATCCAATGCGGTGAATCTTACCGACGGCATGGACGGACTCGCGGCAGGATGCTGTGTGACCAGCTTCGCCGTCTTCCTGATTCTTGCCGTCAGAAATCACCAGGTGCATCTTGCCGGGTTCTATTCGGCGCTGATCGGAGCGCTCATCGGTTACCTGCATTACAACGTGCATCCGGCAAAGGTATTCATGGGGGATACCGGTTCGCTTGCGCTCGGCGGTGCTCTGGCCGCATCGTCCCTGATCATGAAGCAGGAGATTGCGCTCATTGTCATCGGCGGGATATATGTGCTTGATACCCTCAGCTGCATCATTCAGATCGGATCGGTAAAACTCCGGCATAAGAGGGTATTTCCGTATACGCCGATTCATTACTCCTTTGTTCTTTCAAAGGAAAAGGGAGGACTTGGTATCGGTGAAGTGCAGACCGTGCATATTATCTGGCTTGCCTCTGCAGTATTTGCGGTGCTTGGTCTGATCGTGGCCCTGAACTGAGCGCCCGAATATAAAAAAGATAAAAAGATAAAATACCCGTTTCATGGAATGCAAATTTGGTATATAGTATTAATTTGCACGAGGAGACGGGTATTTTTTCATGAGAACTGCGCAGTTTGATGTCGACAACACGGAAGTTCAGATGATTATGGTAATCAAGCTGCAGCAGCTGAAGCGTGAAAGCCTGGATTCTCTTACGTATCAGAGCCTGGAGTCCTACCTTTCGGAGGATCTGTTTCGGAAGCACCCGCCGCGCAGTCTTCATGAGGCTGCCGCTGAGATTATCTCGGTGAATGCGGATGACCTTGTGAAATTTCTTGCCAGAAAGGCTCTGGAGGACGGAAAACGGCAGAGCCTGTCAGATTTTTCGGATTTAATTGGAGGATAGAACCATGAGCAACAGCAGAAAGAATAACAGTCTGACCGCATTCTATGTGGTTGTGGCTGCGCTCGTAATTCTGATTGGCGCGACATTCAGCACAATCAGAAACAGTCTGAATCTCGGTCTCGACCTCGTCGGAGGATTTGAAATCCTTTATGAGGTAACTCCCCTGGAGGAAGAGAATGCGGATGCGGCAGTGGATATGAGCGCTGTAACTAATTCCATCCAGAAGCGTGTCAACGTGCTCGGTGTCAGCGAACCGATGATCACGGTGGAAGGAACCAACCGTGTCCGTGTTCAGCTTGCCGGCGTTGCGGACCAGGAGAGTGCGCGTGAAATGATCGGCACGACCGCCAATCTTACATTCCGTGATGTAAATGATGAACTCCTTTCCGATTCATCCATTATTACTGAAGGCGGCGCAAGCCTGGCTTACCAGGACGGACGTCCGATCGTTTCGCTGAAGATAGCCGATCAGAACAAGTTCGGAGAGATCACGGCCGATGTGTCTTCCCGCGGCAGCGGAAACAACATCATGATCATCTGGCTCGACTGGGAAGAGGGCGATACCTACAAGGCGGAAAATGCCAAGGCGCTTGCCGGAGAGGAACCGAAGTATATCAGTGCGGCAACCGTCCGCGGCACGATCAACGGCGACTGCATCATTGAAGGAAACTTCACGGATGCGGAAGCGCGGACCCTTGCGGAACTGATCAATTCCGGATCTCTGCCGGTCAAGATGACAGAAATCTCCAGTAACGTTGTCAGCGCACAGTATGGTGCGGACGCACTGCACCGCACTGCGATTGCCGGTCTGATCGGCGTGCTGCTTGTTCTTGCATTCATGGTCTGGAAGTACCGTCTTCCGGGTCTTGTCTCCGTCATCATGCTGGCGGGTTATATCTGGGCAGTATTCGGACTTTACGGTCTGATGGGCGCAGTATTCACACTGACCGCAATCGGTGCGCTCGTTCTCGGTGTCGGTATGACTGTTGACGCCAATATCATCAGCTATGAGCGTATCCGTCAGGAACTCTACAAGGGACGTTCCGTGCGTGCCGCTGTCGCGGAAGGACAGAAGCAGTCCTTCTCTGCGATCTTCGATGCGCAGCTTACGACCCTGATCGCCGGCCTCATCATGTATATCTGGGGCAACGGCGCCGTACGCGGCTTTGCGACGATGCTGATCATCACGGTTGTCGGAACACTCGTGATCAACGTTGCGTTCTCCAGATGGCTGCTGAATCAGCTTGTCGGATCCGGCAAGTTTGACAACAAACCGGAACTGTTCGGTGTCAAAAAAGACCAGATTCCGGATGTATCCAAGGGCGAAACACAGTTCTACTTCGGCATCCGCGGCTATGACTATGTCAAGAAGGCGAAGTATCTCATTTATACCAGCCTGGCGATTCTCGGTGTTGCGCTGATTTCCGGCATCTTCAATGCGGCAGGCGGCAGAGGATTCATGAACCTCGGCATTGATTTTGCGGCCGGTACAAAACTGACCGTTACCAGCGATTCCGCAATCACGATCGATGAGGTCTCCTCTGAACTTGCAGATCTCGGATATACGGGATTCAGCTATCAGGCTGCCGGTGATTCCACGGTATATGCAACGACCAAGCAGTCCCTGACAACCGATCAGCTGAAGGAAATCAAGGCCGTATTCTCTGAGCGCTTCGGTCAGGAACCGGGCGACAACGTTGTCACTCCGGTAGTCGGACGTGAGCTTGTCCGCAATGCATTCATTCTTACGATCGTTGCGTGGATCGCAATGCTGGCGTATATCGCATTCCGGTATGAGTGGGATTATGCGGTATCCTGTCTTGTTGCGCTTGTGCATGACGTTCTGATCACGCTGGCAATGTTCGCAATTCTGCGTCTTGAGGTCAACACGGAAGTTATTTCCGTCCTGCTTACGATCATCGGTTATTCCATCAACAACTCCATCGTCGTATTCGACCGTGTCCGTGAAACCGTCGCAGATACAAATGGCAAGCCGGATTATGCGAAGATCGTGAATGACTCGCTGGACAAGACACTCCTTGTTTCGCTGTACAGCTCACTCACAACGCTTCTGCCGGTCATCATGCTGCTGGTTCTCGGAAGCCGTTCCATCTTCACGTTTACCTTCGCGATGCTTGTCGGTATGATCGCCGGCACATTCTCCTCGATCTTCGTTGCGCCGCGTCTGTGGTGCTGGATCCGGGAAAACTACAAACCGAAGGATAAGCCGAAGAAAAAGAAGGAAAACAAGGAAACACTTGACGAGTACACCTTCAAGGGCATCAACGCTTAACAGATTCGAATATGTAAAGATACGGCAGCTTCGGCTGCCGTATTCTATGGAACCTTTTACCAAAAACCGATATACTGGGGGCGATTATGGAATACAGCGATGTAAGCAGACGTTATCCGGTCTTTTACTATCATGATTTTGCGATTATCGAAAGCGAAGACGAACTGCATGTTCAGTTCGATTTTGAAATCGAAGGGCTGAGTCATTTCAATCCGGATTTTATACTGGCAAAACCTGCCGGCGGCGCAACCTACGCAAACCTGCGTACGGTCCGTGAGGCGGCGTTTTCGCTTGGTCTCATGGAACTGATTTCCTACTGGAAACTTACCTGCGCTCCTACGGTGATCGTGGAATGCGGGCAGCTCGACAGTGCGCAGACCGCATGGTGGAAAAAACTCTATTACAACGGTCTGGGAGAATTCTTCTTCAAAAACGGCATTGAAGCGGATCAGGACAGTTTTATGGACCTGCGCTCTACGGGAGAGCCGATTACCGGCCACGTTGATCAGAGGCGCTTCAGCGGCAATCTGATTCCGGTGGGCGGGGGAATGAACTCCCTGGTCAGCCTGCAGCTTCTTTCCGGCATGAAGGAGGAAAATCACGCGTTTATCATCAACCATGTCATGGCCGCGGTGCATTCTGCGGAAGCAGCCGGGTATACGGGAGAGAAGCGGATCATTGCGGAGCGCACCATTGATATCCGCATGCTTGAATTCAACAAGGAAGGGTTTCTTAACGGCCACACGCCGTTCTCCGCACTCTGCGCCTTTGCGGCATCCCTGACCGCAGTCATCTACGGGATTCAGAACATCTGCCTTTCCAATGAGGCATCTGCGAATGACTATGAGATCACCGGACGCAAGGTGAACCACCAGTATTCCAGGACCTTTGCATTCGAGCGCGATTTCAAGCAGTACATGGATACCTATATTACGCCGGAAGTCCATTACTTCAGTCTCCTCCGTCCGCTGACACAGCTTCAGACGACAGGAATGTTTTCCGTGATGGACGATTATCATCCGGTATTCTGTTCCTGCAATACGGGAAAGAAGGAAGACCGCTGGTGCGGACGCTGCGCCAAATGCCTTTTTGTATGTGTGATGCTGTCGGCGTATCTCTCGGATGACCGGCTGACATCGATTTTCGGTACGGACATGCTGAATGATGAAAGCATGCAGGACATGCTGAATCAGCTGGCCGGCATTACGGACGGCGATCCCTCCGCATGCACGGATACGCAGGAAGAGATCAATACGGCGATCGCTATGTCGATCCGCAGCCACGAGCGAAACGGAATGCCGCTCCCGAAACTGTATCAGAACTATGCTTCGACATCCTATTACGAATACTACCGGCGCAAAGATACTGACTGGAATCAGTTCAATACGGAAAATCTTGTGCCGGAAGAATATCAGAAGCTGCTGAGACAGCGGCTGGAGGAGATGAAAGACCGATGAACCGGGATGCATGGAAACAGGAATTTGAAGGAAAACGCATACTGATCTGGGGGTTCGGCAGAGAGGGAAAATCTTCGCTCCGCTGGATCCGTTCTCTCTGTCCGGATCTTCCGCTGGATATCGCGGAAGGAAATGTGACGGATGCCCTGAAAGAAAGTGCCGCTTCCTTCGGCAATACCAGGGTGCTTGTGCAGGAAAATACGGATTTTTCGTCCTATGACATGATCCTCAAATCCCCCGGCATCGTCATCCCCCGCGGTATGGACCGCTCCAATATTACCCAGCAGACGCATCTGTTTCTGAAGCATCACGGATTTCAGACCGTCGGTGTAACCGGAACGAAGGGCAAAAGCACCACGACTTCACTGATCCATGCGGTGCTTGCGGCGAAGTATCGGACACATCTTATCGGAAACATTGGGATTCCGTGCTTTGATATTCTCGAAGACCTTGCGGATGAGGACCGCTGCGCATTTGAGGTGTCCTGCCATCAGCTGGAAGACTGTCCGTACAGTCCGCATATTGCGGTTTATCTGAATCTTTATGAAGAACATCTTGATCATTACGAGAGTTTTCAGGCATACGGGGATGCCAAGGCGAATGTGTTCCGCCACCAGAAGGCCGGCGAGCCTGTGATTCTCGGCAAGGATCTGCCTTATGTCCCGGAACGTCCGGATGCGCTTCTGATCGGCAGGGATATTACGGCAGACGGTCCGGTGCTTCATGTAAGCGGCAGGTCCCTTGAGGTACCTGAAACCCGTCTGATCGGACACCATAATATGGTGAATCTTGCGACCGCCTGGGCAGTCGGCAGTTTCTGCGGCATTTCCGATGCGGACTTTCTCAATGCAGCAGCTGCCTTTGAACCGCTTCATCACCGCCTTGAATACCTTGGCGAGAAAGACGGCATCCGCTTTGTGAATGACAGTATTTCCACGATCGGGCAGGCGAGTATTGCGGCGGTCGAGGCGCTGCCGGAAACCGATGTGATCCTGATCGGCGGCATGGACCGCGGCATTGAATATCATGAGCTTGAAGCCTATCTGCATGCACATCCGCAGCTGACCGCTGTATTCATGTATGCGACGGGGAAGCGCATCTATGAAGAACTCAGGAATGCTGGCATGACGCATGAGCGGATGTATGTATGCGCTGATCTTGCCGAAGCGGTGGAATGCGGCAGGCAGCACTGCCGCAGGGGACATATTCTTCTTCTGTCGCCGGCTGCCTCAAGCTATGATCATTTCAAAAACTTTGAAGAGCGGGGCGATGTGTTCCGCCGGATGGTTCTTGGATCATGACGTTCCGTGTGATTTCTCCGGATACCGAAGCGGTATCGAAACAGTGGAATATTCCTGCGCTGCCGGCGGCGGCTATTGCGGCTTCCGGCCTCAGCGATGAACAGATCCGGGAGCTTCTGGATCCTTCGGAGGAACTGCGGGATTCCGAATGCGAAAACCTTGACCGTGTATGCCGGCGTCTGATGAGCGCCAGAGATAACAGGGAAAAGGTGTTTGTGGCGGGGGACTACGATGCGGACGGCATCTGCTCGACCGCACTGATGAAGGACATCCTTGACCGGCTCGGCATTACGAACGGATATTATATTCCGGACCGTTTCCGGGAAGGATACGGCCTGTCTGCCTCCACCGTGAAGCTTGCGCACGAGAAGGGTTACCGTCTGATCGTGACGGTGGATAACGGTGTGAAATGCTTTGAGGCGCTGACACAGGCAAAGGAATACGGCATGGACGTGATCGTCACGGATCACCATACGATCGAGGAGGAAGTGCCGTGTGACATTCTCCTGCATCCGAATGTCATGGAGCCCCGGTTTGCGAATCTTTCCGGGGCAGGGGTCGTACTGGAAATCTCCCGGCGGCTGTTCGGGGATGTGCCGATGCATACGGCAATCGCCGCAATTGCGCTGATCGGAGATGTCATGCCTGTATGGCTCGAAAACCGGAGGATCATCAAAGCCGGACTCAGGGCGATCGAACACGGGGCGCTGCCGGCAGTTCTTCCGCTGTTAAGAAACGGCGCGCCGATCGATTCCACAGCGGTTTCATTTCAGATCGTGCCGAAGCTCAACAGCGTTGCCCGGATGAATGACACGTCGAATGTCAATACACTCGTTCCGTTCCTGCTGTGCCGCAGCCGCACGCAGATCGACCACTATGCATCGCAGCTGGAACGTGTAAACAATGCCCGGCGCAGACGGTCCGATGCAATGGTCAAACGCGCGCTGGAACTTGCGGATGACTCAAAGTTTCCCGTCATCTTTGACGAAACGTTCTTTGAAGGCGTCAACGGCATTGCGGCAGGAAAACTTGCGAAGACCTGGCACAAACCGGTGCTCGTGTTTTCACGGCATGACGATCTTCTGAAGGGAAGCGGACGAAGTATTGCGGGCTTTGACATGTATTCGTTCTTCAGCGGCTTTGAAGAGCTCGAACAGTTCGGCGGACATACCGGCGCCGTCGGAATTGCGGTAAAGGAAGCGCGGTTCGAGGAATTCTGCGCGCATGTACAGGAACGAATTGCGGAGTGCCCGATTACGGAAACGGAACCGGCAGATCCGGCGTTCCTTATCCATCCGGATCATCTGAATCTGGAAGAGGTCATGGCATTTGAAGCGCTCCGTCCGTATCCGCGCGAGCTGATTACAACGGCTGCGGTAAAGGATCCGGTGATCCGCAGCATCAGTCCCTATGACCGCGTGACCCGTTACTTTTTCTCAAATTCCTGCGGGGGATACGAAGGGGTTCAGTTTACCTCGCCGGGAAGCAGTCCGGTGCGGGAACTTCCGTGGCTGATCGGAACTCCGTCTGTGAGCCGCTTTCGTGACCGGCTTCGGATCGAGGTAAGGATCGAGGCATTCGAAGCCGTATAAATCGGAGTTAAAGAATTGATTCCGTCTGCGGAAAAAATGCTATACTCATTGCGTAACCTAACTTTTATTTTCAAATAACTTTGCAGGAAAGGAATTTATTATGGCAGTAGATCTCAGAGAGTATATTGCGACGATCCCCAATTATCCGATCAAGGGTGTTCTGTTCCGTGACGTTACACCGATTCTCCAGAACGGCGAAGCATTCCGCGAGTCAGTTGATCAGCTTGCGGCAATCGCGAAGGAAATGCGTGCCGATGTCATCATCGGACCGGAAAGCCGCGGCTTCATTTTCGGTGCGCCGGTTGCGCTCGAACTCGGAATCGGCTTCGTGCCGGTACGCAAGCCGGGCAAACTCCCGCGCGAAACGATTTCTGTAAAATATGATCTTGAGTACGGCTCCAATGAGCTGTTCATCCACAAAGACAGCATCCAGCCGGGTCAGCGCTGCGTCGTCATCGATGACCTGCTCGCAACCGGCGGAACCGCAAAGGCAACGGCAGAGCTTATCGAACAGCTCGGCGGTGTTGTTGCGGGATATCTGTTTATCATCGAACTGGACGGACTCCCCGGCAGAAAACTGCTGGAGGGCTATGAAGTCCGGGCGCTTATGGAACTGCCTGACAGTGAATAAGTGCTGATGCAGATCTGAAACCGAAGAGATTTCTCTTCGGTATTTTTCTAACACGGAAGGAGGTAAGGTATGGCGGAATATAAAAATGCCGGCGCAGACGATGTTCTGAGCGAAGCGAAACAGTATATCCACAGTCAGGAAAGCCTGGACCTCATTTCGCGTGCCGCAAACTATGCGGCTGAGGCGCATGCCGGACAGTTCCGGCGCAGCGGAGAGCCCTATACCTCCCATCTGTACAATGTCGCCTATATTCTTGCGACCCTGCGGGTCGGACCGAAAACGATTGCGGCAGGTCTTCTGCATGACACGATTGAAGATACCGGCATTTCCCACGAAGAACTGGCCAAACTGTTCGATGAGGAAATCGCGGATCTTGTGGAATCGGTCACCAAGATCGGCGCCCTGAAGTTCAAGGGAAAGGATGACCCGGAGTATCAGGCCGCAAACCATCGGAAGATCTTTATTGCAATGGCGCGGGATGTCCGTGTCATTCTGATCAAGCTGGCGGACCGTCTTCATAACATGCGGACGCTGGAATATCAGCCGGAGGCCAGCCAGAAGCGCATTGCTGCGGAAACGCTGGACGTGTATGCGCCGATTGCCCACCGGCTCGGTATCAGCGCCATCAAGAATGAACTCGAAGACCTTTCGTTCTATTATCTCAACCGGAAGGAATACTACCGGATCGCCCATCTTGTGGAAAACAAAAAGCAGGAACGGGATGAATCCGTGCAGCGGATGATCTCCGAGATTTCCGAGATGCTGCGGGAACATGATATTGAGTTCCGCATTTTCGGCCGCTCCAAGCATCTGTATTCCATCTATCACAAGATGGTTGCCCGCAACAAGCGCTTCGAAGAGATTCTCGATCTGCTTGCGATCCGCATCGTGACCAGGACCGAGCTGAACTGTTACGAAGTGCTCGGCTATATTCATGCCAAATACAAACCGATTCCCGGCCGTCTGAAAGACTACATCGCCATGCCGAAGACAAACATGTATCAGTCGCTTCATACGACGATCATGGCGGATGAAGGCAAGATCTTTGAAGTGCAGATCCGCACGGAGGAAATGGATGCCATCGCCGAGCGGGGTGTCGCGGCCCACTGGCGGTATAAGGAGGGCGGACATTATGACGCCCGGACGGAACAGAAGGAAATCGAGGACAAGCTTTCCTGGTTCCGTGATTTTGCGGTGTTTACCAGTGACAGTGAAGATGAAAGCGCCAGTGAATACATGGCGACCCTGCAGCGGGATGTCTTTGAAGCGAATGTCTATGTCATGACCCCGAAAGGCCGGGTTATCGATCTTCCCAACGGCGCAACCCCGATTGACTTTGCCTACCGTATCCATACCG
>CAMOOA010000022.1 GCA_946621045.1 uncultured Erysipelotrichaceae bacterium | reverse complement strand
CGCAGAGCGCTTAACCATCAGTTCTGCGGCGTTTTTACTCCTAAAAATGAGATATATGGACACGATTTGGCACGCCTTATCGCTCGGCGGGCGGAACCGGGATCCTCAGTCCTCTTTATAAAGCGCAAGAATCTGCGGCTCAATGACTTCCAGCGAATATGCTTCGGCATCTTCCGTTTCCTGTGCGGACAGCTTCTTCCGCAATGCCTCATTCGCTTTCAGCTGCGTTACAAGCATAATCAGACGGCCGCTGTCGCCGACCCCGTACAGAAAGCCGTTCTCTCCGTCACGGATCAGATCATGGCTTCCCCGGATATCGCTTGCGATCACGGGAAGTCCGGCAGCCATCGCTTCCATGACCGCAACGGGCAGTCCTTCCTGAAAGGACGGAAAGACAAACAGGTCCATCGCATACATGAGCTTTCGGGCATCCTTCCGGAAGCCGAGCAGATGGATCTGCCCTTCCAGCCCCAGCGAGCGGATCAGCTCCGTCAGTTCCTCCGTCAGCTTTCCGCTTCCGGCGATGCAGTAATGGAGTGAAGGATCTTCGCGGAACAGCGGCGCCAGTGTTTCAATGACAAACCGGTGATTTTTCCGCGGAATCAGTTCCCCGATCGAATACAGGACGAAGGCATCTTCCGGAATGCCGAGCTCCTTCCGCAGTTCCGTGCGGTCTCCCCGGTCATTCTGAATGCCGTGCACATCCACGCCGACCCCCGGGATATAGACCGGTCCGCCGTTCTTCTTATAATGAAAGGTCTTTGCGGCGGCGTAGTCTTCCGGATTGATCGTCATCAGGGTGTCGGTCCAGTGCGCCGCAAGCCGCTCCATGTTTTTGAAGACCAGCCGGTTGAGCAGAGGCGCCCCTTTCCAGAAATGGAATCCGTGGGCGGTATACAGCACCCGGATCTTCATTCCGCGGGCTGCCAGCCGGCCATAGAATCCCGCCGTCGGCGAATGGCAGGAGATCACATCATAATTGTTTTCCCGCAGGATCTTCCGCAGCTGACGGAGTGCCCTGAAATTTTCGGGATGGATCGGATTGCGGTGAAACGGAACCGTATATTTCCGGTTCATGCCTTCCGTCTCATCCGTTCCGTTTGTGACCGCGTCAACGGTATGCCCCTGTTCATGAAGCGCTTTGATCATTCGCCAGTGGAAGGTATGGATCTGCAGATCCAGGGTTGTGCAGAACAGTATTTTCATCGGGGTTCACCTCCGTAAAACAGGAATCCTTCCCGCAGCGGATCGCGGGATTCCATTGCCGCAAAGAATGCATTTTCCGGTTTCATCCGGTACGGCGCATTTTCCCTGTCCAGATAGATCCATGCCGGATAGCGGTCCGGATGCAGTTTTGCATATGCCTGCTGGGCGGACACATACTCCGTCTCCTCCCAGAAGTAGGGATACGTGGAGAAGGTCGCAATCTGCTTGTCGAGTGCGAGGTATTCCCATACCTCCCACGTCACCAGCATCGCGCTGTCCCCTTCCAGTCCGTTCAGTTCCTTCATGTCGGCCAGGCCGTTTTCATAGCGCTGCACCGCTGCGGCCGAATCCTTCAGGCCGGCAAGCGGTCCCTCTTTGATGCGGACATCATAGGACTCGTTTCCCATATACACGTCCGTGCATTTTGAAAACAGCAGACAGCCAAGCAGAACCGCAGTCACCCCGGCAGTCCAGAAATGAAGTTCCCTGCGGTCCGAAAGAAACAGCACGGTCATCATGACGGCGATGACCAGCGGTCCGCAGTAGGAACGCGGTCCGACGTTGCTGGAGGAAAGGATCATCAGGGAATGGAATACGGAAACCGCAAAGAAGACGCTGCGGAATGTACGGTCCCCAAAGAGGACCAGATAAACCGCACCGGTCATGAAGAACGGAAACAGCACGGTTCCCCGGCTTCCTAGATCTGTCTGGTAGTCAGAGACAAAGCACACATACAGCATCGCGCAGGCATTGATGACAAGCACGGCTTTGAGAAACAGCTCCAGCCTGTCCTTCCTCCGCCGGCGGAAGTAATATGCCGCAAACGGCTCCATTGCCATAAGAACCGCAAAGACGCCGAAGAACCGCCAGAGCAGCGCGACATTGCGGGCGATCATGTAGAGACCCTTGCTGTGGGAAGGATCGATCAGATGCGGCAGTCCCTGCACAACCTGTGAAAATCCGGTATGGAGCCCGACATAAATAACAAACAGCAGCGCTGCCGCAAGCACGCCGAGGCTCAGCCAGCACCAGCGGCGGCGGGAAAACCATCCGGCATTCCGCAGGGCCGCAATGCAGAGGAGCGGATAAATAAGCACGAGATACGGGGTATTGATCACCGCAAACGCCGCAAAGATTCCCGTCAGAAACAGCCGCAGGCGGTTTTCCTCTTTTACGGGATACGCACACAGCGCAAGCAGCGCAAAGCCCGCCGACATCGTATTGTACGAAAGCGCCATGATCTGAAGCGGTGTATACAGCAGATAGACGCAGGCTGCGGCTGCGGCGGAAGAACTGTGCCGGAAACGGAGGTAAAAGACCGTTCCGGTCAGCGCCGTAAAGGCGATATAGCAGTAACGCATGTACCGGATGATGCCGCCGGTTCCGCCGGTCAAAAAGGTATAAAGCTTTACGAGGGGCTCAATGAAAAAGGCAATCATCTGCGCGATGTGCCAGTCATCAAAAAACAGCGCATCGCCCTTCATGAAGCGATACCCCAGCGTGGTATAGAAATGCTCATCCGCACTGCCCATCCCGACGGAGGCCTTCCAGATCTGAAGGCATACCGCCGCAAGCAGAACCGCTGCGAATACCGCATCCCGTTTTTTAACATTTAACGAGCTTGAAGCCATAGGATTTCTTTCCGGTCACACGGTCGATCAGATAAAACAGATATTTCAGAAATACCCCCGGTGTCACGTGGTATTTCTTCAGGTTGCGTATTGCGTCCCGCTGCCGGCGGCGCGGAATGGAATAGCGCCAGCGCTCCAGCGCAAGCGACTGGTAGACTGCCCTGCGCTGTTCTTCGGGAAGTGCATCGATTTCAGGTCTGAAACACTCGATCCAGAATTCATCCGCATCGCGCAGGCCTTCATAGGTCAGCTTGTTTTCGCGGATCTCATAGTGGATCGTAAGCAGGTCTCTGTCCAGATAGGCAAGCTTCCTGTCCTTAAGCAGACGGGCCATGAACTCCATGTCCTGCCGCTTGCGGAAGCGGATATCATAGCCGCCGATCCTTCTTGCCTCTTCCGTACGCACAAGAAGATTGGATCCGCTGCCGTTGTAGATCACGCGGGCCAGCGCATAGGGATAGACTGCCCCGCTGACCGTTTCATCACTGCCGTAGACAGCGCCCCCTTCCACGATCTTGTGGTAGGCCGTATAACAGCAGCTGTAGTCTTTCCCGAGCTTTTCAAGCAGTTCCGCCTGCAGGCGGAGCTTGTCCGGATGGATTTCGTCATCATCATCCAGAAATGTAATATATTCTCCCGAGGCGCATTCCAGGCCGCGGTTGCGGCTGAAGGATGCCCGCTGATTGGTTTCGTTCACAAGATAGCGTACCTGTCCGCAGGCAATCGCCTCCTGCAGGGCGGCTTCCGTCTGTTTCTGCGCTTCGGTTCCCTTTCCGTTGTCATCCACAACAATGATCTCAACCGGACAGGTCTGCGCAAGACAGCTCGTCACGGCGCGCATGATCCGGTCCGGCCGCTGATAGGTCGGTATAACGATCGTCACAAGCTGGTCCTGCCCCATAGTTTTCCCTCCGGCTTTCCTTATTATAGCCGGAAAACATCGCAGGAATCGACAGAACCGGAAAACGGACCGGTTTCGGGAACCCGGGACCCCCGAGGCGGAAGATGGAAAAAAAGACCTCTGCACGCTATAATGCACTCGTTATGACAAATGAAAACAGACAGCTGAAATACGGCGCATTCATATCCTACATTGCAATTCTGATCAATACCCTGACGGCACTGTTCTATCTTCCCTGGATGGCCCGTCAGCTCGGCCAGTCCGGCTACGGACTGTATACCCTTGCCTTCAGCTTTGTGAACTTCTTCCTGGTGGACTTCGGACTCAGCGCGGCGGTTGCCCGCTTTGTCGCAAAGTACCGGGCGGAGCATGAGGAGGAAAAGGCAAATGTGCTGATCGGCACCGTCACCCGTCTGTACCTGCTTATCGATGCCCTGAGCATCGTTGTCATGGTTGCGGTATATTTCCTGATCGATGTGATCTACAAGGGTCTCACCCCGCAGGAGATTGCGGCATTCAAGCCGCTCTACATCATCATGACCGTCTACAGCATGCTGGCGTTTCCGTTCATGTCGCTGAACGGCATCCTCACCGCCTATGAGAAATTTGTCCAGCTGAAGCTGACAGATCTGTTTCAGAAGCTGTTTACCGTCGGACTCATCGTCCTTGCGCTTGTCCGGGGCCAGGGAGTCGCACAGCTGATCCTCGCCAATGTGGCGGGCGGCGTCCTGTGCATCATCATTAAGCTCTTCATCGTTTACCGGGAAACCCCGATCCGGCCTGCCTTTCACAGCCGGGATCCCGAGATTCTCAAAGGTGTTCTGTCCTTCTCCGTCTGGACGGCTGTAGTAAGCATCTGCCAGCGCTTTATCTTCAATCTTGCGCCGACCATTCTCGGCATGGTGTCCAACAGCCGGGAGATCGCCCTCTTCTCGCCGGCAAACTCCCTGGAGGGTTACTTCTACCTGTTTGCCGCTGCGGTCAACGGTCTGTTTCTGGCCAGGGTATCGCGCTATGTCGCAAACCGCCAGGATGACGAGCTGTTCCGCCTGATGGTGCGTGTCGGCCGGTATCAGCTTGCGGTCATGGGACTGCTCTTCATCGGATTCATCTGTATCGGAAAAGACTTCATGCGCGTCTGGATGGGCGAGGAATATATCGGCGCTGCGGTCTGTGCCGTTCTCATGTTTATACCGGATCTTCTGCTGTTTACCCAGCAGATTGCCAATGACATGGTCATTGCGAAGAATGAGGTGCGCCACTATGCCTTCAGCAACATCGGCATGGCGCTGACCTGCGTTCTGCTCTCCTTCCCGCTCTCCGCAAGGTTCGGAGCGCTCGGTTCCTGCATTGCCATTGCGGCATCCTATATGTTCACCTTTGTTTACATGAACATCGTCTATAAGAAGCGGCTGAATCTTGATATCTTCCTGTTTTTCCGGAAATGCTACGCAAGCTTTGTTCTTCCGTATATCATCGCCCTGTTCGTATCGTTCGCTGCCGTCAGCCGCATACCGCTCGGCGGCTGGAAAGGCGTCGGCGTCAAGGCCGCAGTCATTACGGTCATCTACGGCGCTGCAATCTGGTTCATGGCGCTGAATACGGAAGAGAAACAGTTCTTCCGGAGAATTCTCATCCGTTCGTCAAAGGAGAAAACACATGAGTGAAATGAAACCATGGCTGGTCGATGTGCCGGTGCAGTTCAATATCTGGATCCGTCCCGAATGCCAGAAAAAACAGTGGGAAGTGATCCGCGCAGTGCGTCCCCGCATTCTGTTCGTCGTCTCCGACGGCGGCAGAACCGAAGAGGAATGGGCACTGATCAATGAAAACCGCACGATGATCGATACCGGAATCGACTGGGACTGCGAAGTGCACAAACTGTATTCCGACCGGAATTACGGCATGTATCAGAACCAGATGAATGCCAATGAATACATCTGGGCACGGGTTGACCGCTGCATCTTCATGGAAGATGACGTGGTTCCCGCCCCCACTTTCTTTGCCTTCTGCCGGGACCTGCTGGAGAAGTACAGGGATGATACCCGGATCTCCATGATTGCCGGTCTCAACTTCCTCGGTGCCTATGACCGTCCGGAAGCGGACTACTTCTTCGCAAAGTCCACCCATGTCTGGGGATTTGCGACCTGGAAGCGGGTCTATGACAACTACTATGACTTCACTTACGCAAAGCAGCCCTATACGATGGAACTCCTTCATCAGGCAGCCGCAAACCACCCTTCCTTTGTGAAGAAGATCGATGCCTATGCACAGAATGAGTATTATCAGGGACACCGCGCCTTTGAGGAATTCTTCCTCGAGTTTGCGGTCTACGGCTATCACCAGCTGGCCATTATTCCGACCCGCAACATGATCTGCAATATCGGCGCCTCCGCCGACTCCACGCATTTCACAAATCTCAATGATCTTCCGAAGGATGTGCAGAATCTCTTCAACATGAAGACATATGATGTCTCCTTCCCCCTGAAACATCCGGACTATGTGATCGCGGACGATTACTATGACCGGAAGGTTCATGAGATCAACGCCGACATGGGCTGGCCGAAGATCCGTCGTCAGATCGAGCGCAAATATCTGTATGTGCGCTCCGGCAAAAATATTTTCGAAGGCGTAAAAAAAGTGCTGAAGCGCAGAGCCTCCAGCAGCCGCGAATTTGAAAAGTAATGCATACCATCAGAAAGAACAGCAGAATGAAAACAGCAAACACCGTACTTGCGGCACTCCTTGCCCTGACGCTCACAGCCTGCGGCACAACTTCCGCTGCGCCCGCAGAAACACCGGATATCACTCCGTCCGCCGAAGCGGACGTGATGCCCTCAGAACAGCCGGAAGCCTCCGCTTCCCCCGAGCCGGCGGAAGAACCTTCACCCGAGCCGTCTTCCGAACCGGAAACAGAGACTCCGGAAATAACCGAGGAATGGGTGGAATCCCTGACGTCCGATGATGAGAAACTGGTGTATAAAAGCAAGTCCGCAAGATTGATCTTCTATTATGACGAAAACGGGAATATCACAAGATTTCTGACCTATTCCGACCGCGGAACACCGGAAGAGGCGCAGAAAGCGCTCGAAGAAGCGCTCAGCAGTAATCCGGAAGAACAGAAAACCGATTCCGAACCCTTCAACTACCACACTGCGGGCAAGTATCTCGGCTTTGAGTACGGCGAAAAGGACCGCGCACAGCTTTCGGTGGAAAGCGTAAGGGAAACGTACGGTATGCTGGAGGAAGTGCTTCCGGAATAACCGGGCAGCCGCCGTCAAAGAAGGCACGCAGAACCGATTCACTCAACGGTATGACCGCATGCGTCAGACCGTTTTTTTATTTCTCTTCCGCACATAAAAACCCGCAGGTTCTTTCCTGCGGGGAACCGGAATATCGTTACCTTTATTTTCCGGAATCCGGCTTCCTGCGTCCGTTCAGGAGTGCGCCGCATGCCAGCCAGAAGCTCATCGTCTCCGGAGACGCATTGGCAGTGCCCATGATTGCCCGGTCCAGCATGGCCTGCACAAAGACCGCCCCGATGATCAGAACCAGACCGAACCGCCCGGTGCTGTCCGCTTTGCATAGACGAAGAAACAGGAGTACAGACGCGCTGACAAACAGGACTGTTCCGATTGCGCCGGTCCAAAGCAGAATATTGAAGAACAGGTTGTGATTGTCGAAATAGAACCCGATATAGGTATTGTTCAGCCAGCCGTATCCAAGCAGCGGTTTTGTAAGGAAGCCGCGGAATGCCAGTTCCCAGTATTCACTCCGGCCGGTGGTAAGGAAGATGATCGTCTTCCGCGGATTTTCCTGATAGAGGATCCAGTATTCCATGATGGCATCCCGTTTCAGGATCACGGCAGCGATGACAAGCAGAACAACTGCCGCTGCGCATATGAGCAGCGACTTTCCGGTTCCGGTCTTTTTCTGCAGGAACCGCCATCCGGCAAGCAGAAGACAGAACAGCAGCGCAACGATGGACGTGCGCACATCCAGCAGTACGATCACATATACAAGCAGGACAGCACTGATGCCCGCAAGCCATGCCGGAATCTTTTTCTGTTCCGCAAGGAAGAATGCCAGCGCCGCCGCAAGCGCGCAGAGATTGCCGCCGTCGGTGGAATAGCCGAAGAGTCCGCAGAACCGGGTCTCCTCCCCCATATGTCCGTAGGTGAAGATCTGATCCGCTCCGCCGAATCCGCCGGGCAGATCGATGCCCGCCCGATACAGCGCAAACAGCACGGCAGAGCCAAGCGCAAGCAGTACGATATAACCCCAGACCGCAAGAAACAGACGCTTCAGAAACGGTCCGGATTCTTCTTCCGCAGAAAAGCGCGTACAGCCATAGAAGAACAGCACAAGACTCAGCCCCTGCATCAGCGACAGGAAGGAGTCTGCCGGACTTCCAAACTTCCATGCCCGGATCGATTCCAGATTCAGCACCGTGGATACGAAGGCCGCCGCAAGGAATCCAAGCAGAAGGACCTGAATGCGGTCCGTTTTGAAACGATGACAGACAAGATCATCGATGATCAGAAACAGCGGCCAGATGACAAGCATGCCGGTAAGGATCGGATTGATCACGGGGAAAAAGTGATAGACCATCCCCCGTACAAGACAGCCAATCACCGCCGCCGCAATATAATGTCTCCGATCGCGTATGAATTCCAGCATTTCGTTTCTGTTTCCGTAAAACACATATGAGACCGGTCCCGCTGCTTATCGGACGGGACCGCCACATCTACAGTTTTACCATAACCTGTGTTTAAAAAGATAGAACGGGATATGCAAACGCAGAAACAGGAAGCCGCTTTATGCCCTGTCAGTGCGCCGGTTCCTGCGGTACATCACCTCAGACAAAACAAACAGAATCAGCGATACACCGCTGCACACCGCCCCTGCCGTTAATCCGGGCGGTACATACTTCAGCTCGATATGGTGTTCCTCAGCGTCATGCAGTTCAAACGCCAGAAAGTTCCCCCAGTTTTCAACTGTTCGGACGTTCTTCCCGTTGTCATATACATGCCATCCCCGGTCATACGGTATAGTCGTGGCGATAAACGGCTCTGTTCCCTCATATGTCACTTCCAGGAAAGACGAAGACCGTTCTGTGATCGTTATCCCGCGCGCATGGATCTTTGCGGCATTTTCTGCGACCGCACCTTTGTCTTCCGTAAAGCAGGAAAGATTGTCCGGATCATACCGGTCCTCTCCGGGAATCAGCACCAGACGGAAGGTATCGCCTTCTTCAAACTCTCCGGCATAGTAAACGGCACGGTCGCTTGTATAATCCAGATCCCTGTCCGAAGCGGTTCCTTCTGTTCTGACGGAGGTATAGGAGCCCCAGGGAATCCCGATATATACCGAACCCGGATACGTTACGGTCACATTGACGGTGACGGTATCCCCGTCACTCTTCGTTTCGATGCGGTTGGCATGAAATACATCTTCCGCATTCGCATCGATGCTTTTCCAGAGTGCATTCTGCAGTTCAAAATCATTCGTATCCTCCGGACCTGCAAGCAGTGTATCCGCCGGAAACAGCACCGGCAGAGCATGCGGATTCCGATAACAGCGGATTGCGCCCGTACCGCCGATCACTTCATAATCTCTCGGATGCATCGCATCGGAAAGAATATACCGGATGCCCAGCAGGGATTCGGACGCCTCCGGCATGTCTTCGGTATATTTTCCGGAAAGCCAGCCGTAATTCAGGCCGAGCCGTTTGGCAAAGGCCAGATTCTCCATATTTTCGGTGGAGGCGTAATTCGTCACTCCCCGGTAGTCAAACAGCAGCGCATCACATCTGGTGTATAAAAAACTCTTGTCCATCCGGTAAAAGGACGGGTCATTGATTGAATCCGACGCCTCCCGCATTTCCCTGAAGCTCTCTTCCTGTGTACGTGCGGAAAACAGTCCCTCATTGTTCAGATAACAGACTCCGTTGAACACCGGACAAAGCAGGATCGAAGCCGCAGGAACAGCGGCGAACGGTTTCCGGTTCGAACGCCCGCCGCAGAAAATCACCGCATTCATGACAATCACAATAAGATCCGCACCGACTGCGGCAGGACGCACATGATCCTTCGCAAATGCCATGACAAACGCTGCGGTCAGCACAGGGATTGCTCCGGCATACGCATACTCCCGGACGGTCACATCCCCCTTCACCGCATGACGGTATCCTTCACAGGCGATTCGCAGGATGACAAAGCCCGCAAAGAAGGAATACCGGTAGTTGAACCATGCATTCCTGCTCATGCCGTGCCAGACAATATTCAGAAGCGGATTCTGAAAACTGATCAGCAGAATGAAGAGCAGTCCTCCGTATACCAGTTTTTCCCTGCGCGGCACCCTGCCGCAGACAAAGAAGACAGCTGCCAGAAACAGCGGAACCGCTCCCATATAGATCAGCGGCGCATTATCGGACAGCGTATTGACCTGGCCGGTAAACAGTCCGGAAAGGACCGTCGGAAGAGTGATCAGAGGACGCAGGTCCCGGATACATTCGAAAAGATTCACCGCCCGTCCCGACGGCAGGCCGAGAAAGCTTGGAAGCAGCACCGCCATGGCGATGCCCGCACTCAGCACGGAAGCACACGCATACTGCACAAACGTTGCCTTGAGACGTGCACGAAACCCGTCTTTCGAAAGGACCAGTTCAGAAATATAAAGAATCACCGAACAGATACACAGCATATAGCCGATGTAAAAATTGGCGATCAGCGCAAGCGAAAGCGATGCGGTATAAAGACCGCTGCCTTTGGAATGTATCAGCCGGCGGATCCCCGTATACATCACTGGCAACAGGATCACCCCGTCCATCCAGGAGGTATTCCATCCGAAGTAAATCATGTATCCCATCAGTCCGTAACATACCGACGCCAGGGATTTCATGCATGTCCCCTCTTCCGGATAAAGTTCCTCCAGGCAGAAACAGAATGCCAGCGACGCACATATGATCTTCAGGCATGCGACAAGATGCACCGCAGGGATCATATGATCATGGAGCGGGATATAAAGAAGATTGAACGGGCTGAAAGAATAGTACGCAAACTGCGGGAAAATATTTCCGCCGAGCACCATACTCCAGGAATACAGCAGATTGTTCGTTCCGGTCACTGTCCCGAGATAATGTTCAATCGCAAAATACTGGTCTCCGTCCGCCCAGAGAAACATCCTGTCCCCAAACGGCCAGACACCGGAGATATAAAACATGACCAGCAGTGCGCATAGCGTCAGGACTGCCGTCAGACAATACAGTTTGAATCTGCGGTTTTTCATAGATATATGCGATCGTCAGGCATGCCGTGCCGGAATACATATCCACTCCGCAGTGCATGCGTTAACGTACCTTTCATCCATCCATGATATTCCATTTCCGATCATTATGTCCAAGAAAACCGGGAGGTCTGTAAGGCTGCACCGTGCCTGCGCAGAAAGAAAAGAGCACCCGTTGAGGCACCCTTTCATGATGCATGGAAATGTAATGAACCGGGTCAGCCGTGATGACGCTTATTTTTCATCAAGGCTCTTCAGATACTCCATGAAGTTGATCTTGTTTTCCAGCGCTGTGGTGGTCGGCCGGCCAAGATCATCCCTTGCGCCGATGGAAGACTTCACTTCGATAAAGGTCAGCGCGCCGCGGGTCTTTGCGGCTTTGAGTTCCGCATCCAGGACGTCAAAGTCGGATACGCAGACCGCATACGGATAACCGCAGGCAGACGCAACTGCCGCAAGCGAAGCGGAGTGCGCGGCGGTAGGCATTCCCCCGACCGTTTCATGCGCTTCGTTGTTTATGACGATATGAACCAGATTGTCCGGCTGGCGGCTGCCGATGACTGCCATCGCGCCCATATGCATGAGCGCCGCCCCGTCGCCGTCGATACACCAGATCTTCTGCGCCGGTTTCTGTAAGGCAACCCCAAGCGCGATCGAGGAGGCATGTCCCATCGAGCCCACGGTCAGAAAGTCTGTCCCGTGGGTCTCATGATTCGCTTCCCGGATCTCAAACAGTTCCCGGCTTGCCTTGCCGGTGGTGGAAATGACCGGGTCGCCGCCCGAAACTGCGGCGATATGGGAGATGATCTCTTCCCGCTTCATCGCATAGTCATTGGCATAGACGACCTTCTCCTCATAGGAGAGCGCGCCCTTGCGGATAATGAATGCGACATCATGTCCTTCGGAAAGCAGTCCCCGGAAGGTCTTCATGACTTCGGTCAGTTCTTCTTCCGTGGTGTCCTTCGATACAATGAATGATTTGACGCCCATGACATCCATCAGGGATACGGTGACCTCGCCCTGATAGATATGCTGGGGTTCATCATGGATGCCGGGTTCGCCCCGCCATCCGATGATGAAGATCATCGGGATCGCATAGACTTTCTCATTGAGCAGCGAGGCCAGAGGATTGATGATATTCCCCTCTCCGCTGTTCTGCATGTATACCGCAGGCACCTTTCCCGTTGCCAGATGATAGCCGGCGGCCAGTGCGGCGCAGTTTCCTTCATTCGCCGCAATGATGTGGTGGTCATTGTCGATTCCCCAGGTGTGATACAGATAATTGCACAGCGGCTTGAGCTGGGAGTCGGGAACCCCGGTAAAGAAATCCGCGCCGAGGATCGAGACAAAAGATTCAACTTTCATTATTTTTCTCCGCGCTCTTCGATCTGATGAATGATCTGGGTGGAGCTTACACCCTGAGTGTATTCCGGCTCAATGACTTCGCCGCCCCACTCTGCCATTGTATCGATGGCCTTCTGACGCACCTCCGCCAGCGGGCCTTTCCGCCAGTCGGTGCCGTGCACCATGTAGTCGGGCTTCAGTTTCCGCAGGTTCGGTTCATAATCCTTGGTGATCTGCGGGATGACCTGCACAACCCCCTTCATGTTTTCAATGACCGCCTTGCGCTGTTCGTACTTCATGTACGGAACCCGCTTGTAGGAGGCAATCGCCTCATCGGTAAACAGACCGACAATGACATCCCCGTAGGATGCGGCGGTCTTCAGAATATTCACATGACCCGGATGCACAATATCCGCAGCCATCGGCACATACACCGTTTTTCTCTTTTCACTCATGTTCTTTTCCTCACTCCAGTTCATCGATCATCCGGATGATCTTTCCAAACGGCATCAGTTCGCCTTCCACTTCCTCACTCCGGTGATTTCTGAGAATCGTCTCTGCGACTTCCTGCATGGCCGGTACGGCAGCCCGCATCAGCTG
>CAMOOA010000021.1 GCA_946621045.1 uncultured Erysipelotrichaceae bacterium | reverse complement strand
ATGTCTACTACTATGACAGACAGACCGGAGCCATGGCAAAGGGATGGCTGACGATTGAGGGAACGCTCTGTCACTTTGATGAGATCACCGGAGAGCGTCTGAACTGAACCGAACCGGCTTTAACAGATACCAGTCTCAGAAACGCATGTTCATGCGGGCGGTGCTGCTTACAGCGCTGCCCGTTTTTCGATTGCCGGATTTATGCCGGCTTCACGGGCATCTGACATGGACGCAGGTACCGGGAACGTTATAATGACAGTAAGGAAGGATTGCGATGGCAGGATTTTCATTGATTGCGGCAGTGGTTACCGGAGTGTTTGTTTCGATGTTTTCCGGATTTCCCGGATTACTGCCGGTTTTCCTGTTCTTTCTTCTGCTTGTGGTGAACTGTGAATGCATGGCCGCAAATGTCTGTGAGGATGACAAGACCAGCATGATGTTCATGGCGGTCATTTCCAGCGGTCTGGTTGTTCTGTTATGCGGCATTATTGTAAGCAGTAATCTCAACAAGTATCTCTGCGACATCGGTCTGCAGGACCCTGACAAAGTGCATCCGCTGGTGCCGTTTCTGACGTTCGGTTTGATCGTGATCATGTACCGGATATTCCTGAACCGGGCAAAACGGCAGCGTCTGCTTGTGCAGCGCTATGGAACCTCACTGAAGGATCTCGTCGACCGGCACACCTATAATCCGAAACTGAAGCGGATCCGCCGGACGATGATTGAGGAAGGCATACTGACCGAACGGCTTCCGGACGAGGAAGAGTATTAAAAAACATCAGGCAGTGCCTGATGTTCATTCAATGCAGTTCGAAAGGACCGTTTTTTTCTGCTCAGTGAAGCAGCTTTGCGAGCTCCTTCTTGATGTTGTCGGTGTTTTCTCCGACATACATCACTGCATAGGAGCCGCTGGTATAAATATATCCCTGTTTCAGAAGATCGACCTGTTCGGGCGCATACTGGGCTGCGCTGTTCTGCAGGGTGGTCAGATAATAATCCATGCGTTCGCCGGCCTTCAGGGCAGCGTCTTCATCTGCGCCTTGCAGGACGATAAGCATTTCCGGTCCGCCGTCTTTCGCAAATCCTGCCGCAGAAGAGACGATACTGTCCGCATCCAGTCCGAGCAGTTTGGTTATGACGGAAGTGTCCTGTACATCATAGGAAGGAAGTTCCTTTGCGAGTGTCTCAAAGATCGTTTCCGCGGAAGCGGAAGAAACACTCTGTTCTGCAGTGTCGGAACCGCACCCTGCGAGCAGAAAGCAGGCTGTCATAAGAAATGCAAGGATTCGTTTCATCATTTTTTGTCCTCCGGCTGAAAAAGTATGCTGTAATTATAATACGCAATCATCATTTGCGGGAGGTGAGGTACGGTATCTTTCAGCTGCCGTGACACGGCGCGGACAATCAGAAGGAAGGGAATCCGCAGAGAACTTTCGGTCACCGGAGATGACCGGGATGTCTTTCTTGCGCGTCTGCGGAAAAATCATGATACGACGGAAGTTCCCTATGACCTTCTGTTAAGCAGGGCAGAGACCGCGGAAGTGAATACCGGCACATGCCGGGTGCTGATCCTTTTGCCGAAGGAGAATGCGAAGGGAACCGGTGTGCTGTATCTTTCCGGAGGCGGCTTCCTGATGCCGCCGTCGCAGCAGGATTACCGGCTGGCATTGAAAATTACCGAAGAGACCGGCTGTGATGTGCTCCTTCCGATCTGTCCCCTGTATCCGGAGGTCCCCATACAGGATACGATCCAGTCACTGCTCGGGGCGGTTCAGCTGATGGCCAACCGTTATCCGGAAGGCGCATCCGCAGTGCTTGCCTTTTCCGTCGGCGCCACGCTCTGCCTGTATCTGTTTCTGGAACTGAAACAGATGGGCTTTCCGTATAAACTTCCCTCACGCTGGATCCTGAATTCGCCGTTTCTGCGGATTCCTCCGTCCAAAGAGGAAGCTGAGTATATGGAACTGCTTGCGCCGTATGACGTCACCATACCGATGGAATTCCTTCAGCCGGAAGGGCTGATGGGACTGGTCCTTGCGGATGCCTCGCCAAGGACAAGGCGGCTTGCGGATATCACCCGCTGCAACCTTTCCGGGATGCCGGAGACGGATCTCTATGTCGGAACCAGGGAGATCGCGCTTGCGTATGTGAAAGGCTTTGAAAACAACTGCGAAGGCGCCGGAATCCGGCTTCATGTACATGAAGGCCTCGGCATGATGCACTGCTGGGGAATGTACGGAGAGATGAAGGAAGGCAAAGCGCTTCAGAAGGAATACTTCAGTACCCTTAAGCGGCTGAAGCGAATACAATAATCACGAATCACGCGTCATCATACAGAAGGGGGAAATCATATGGCCGTTAAAAAACGGAGAAAGGGAATCCATCCGGTCCTTGCGGTGCTGCTGTGTCTTCTGACCGGTGCTGCGGCCGCAGGATGGAATTATATTTCCTATGTAAAAACAAAGTACAGCGGTGACCATCCGAACTGGAGCCGTCAGGCATTCCGGCAGCTGGACCGCGGATCACTGGAATACATGGTTGCGGAAAAGGTGCTTTCCGCAGATACCCTGAAACAGCTGAACGCATCCGACGGGGAGGCGAAGACCTACGGCACCGCGCTCGCGGAGATGAGCAGCGAGGAAGAGGCTGCCGCAAAGGAAGAAGGCATTCATATCGAACATGTCTCTGCCGGTACCTATGAAGGATTCATGCTGGTGGTGCCGGACCCGGATGATGTTTCGATCGTGATCAATCCGGGCTATAATTCCGGCGCGCCGGGACCGGAACTGGACTGGTATGTGGAACACTTCCATGCGCTGGCCGGAATCAACGGCGGCGGCTTTGAGGATGCCGGCGGACACGGCGACGGAAGTGTGCCGCAGGGACTTGTCATTCAGGACGGACGCATTGTGCACGGCAGTGAAGGCATGCGTGCATCCATTGTCGGCATCGATAAAAACGGAAAGCTTGTGACCTCCACCCTGACCGGCGGTGAAGCGCTGGAACGCGGCGTACAGGAAGCGGTAACGTTCGGTCCGACCTTTATTGAAAACGGAAAAGTGGTCTATACCGCTGCCGATGCCGGAACGCTGAACATGCTGAATCCGCGGACGGCGATCGGTCAGAAGGAAGACGGCACGATGCTGTTGCTGGTAATTGACGGCCGCGGTCCGACAAGCTTCGGAGCGCAGTATGAAGATGTGATCAAGGTCTTCCAGGACTACGGCGCAGTCAACGCAGGCAACCTTGACGGAGGCAACTCCTCGGTCATGATCTATGACGGATCCTATGCCAACTATCCGGTTTCGATGTACAACTCGCGGAACCTTCCTTCCGTCATTCTGGTAAAGGGGGACGAGTGATATGACACGGAAACGCAGACGCGGCATCCGGCCGCTGGCAGCGCTGCTCTTTGCGCTGATTGTCGGTGTGGTTGTATTCCTCCTTGGAAGAATGCGCGTAAGCAGCGCAGAAAAACAGTTTGCCTCCTGTGAAGCGGATATGCCGGAAGTGCAGATCCAGTCGATTATGGACAATATCAAAAAGGGAGAATACGGCGATATCTTTGCGACAACCCAGAAGCTGTCCCCGTCCCTGGATTCCGAAGAGACCTACATTGCACGGCTGACAGAGATCCTTTCGTCCGGGGATCCGGAAACACTCCGCGCGGAACCGGTAACGATCGGCGACAGCGAGCGGGTATATCAGCTGGTAAACGGAGATACCCTGCTAGGAACACTGACGCTGGTCAATGAAAACGGAGAGTGGAAACCGGCGTTCCCGATTCACGGCAGCGGAAGCTACCGGGTTGAAGTTCCTCAGGGAATTGCCCTGAATTCCAACGGAACACCGATCGGAAGCGAGTATCTTGCGGAAACGGGAAAGAACGCATCCAACTTCTTCCAGATCACCGATCCCTCGATTATTCCTGTCGTGGATATCTATGAATTTGAAGGGCTGCTCGGCGAGCCTTCGCTGAATAAGGATGAAGGCTATGCGATGATCAGAGATGTGCTCAGCGGAAACTGGCTGATGGGAAAAGAAATCACGGATGAGGCGCTGAAGAAGAAACTGATCAACGCGGCAGAACAGATTGCCATGTATCCTGCCCAGGATACCCCGCTTTCCAGTGTTGCGGCAGTCAGCGATACGGATGCGGCGTGGTACCGCAAGTATGTGAGCCTGCAGAACTACTGGTTCACGGCGCACAATACCATGGAACTTTCCAATGAAACCTGCAAAGCCGTTGCCCAGAGCGACGATACGATCGTTGCCCATATCGCATTTGATTACTTTGCGGACAACGGCGAAGTCAGCCGGACCTGGCACTGCGGTTATCAGCTGACCTTCCGCAAGGCAGGAGACGAGTATCTTGTCTGCGGGACGGAGATCAGCTCACTGCTGAACCCGGCCCAGCCGCATTGATAAGAGGAACATATGCCATTAACGATTATCCGGCAGTCCATTACCGAAGTGGACGCTGACGCCATCGTCAATACCGCCAATCCCCATCCTGTGGTGGGCGGCGGAACCGATACTGCGGTCTATGAAGCCGCAGGCTTTGACGCGCTTCTGGAAGCGCGAAAAGAAATCGGTGATATCCGTGCGGGGGATGCGGCGGTGACACCTGCCTTCAACCTTCCGTATAAGATCATCATTCATACGGTTTCCCCGATGTGGGTGGACGGAAATCATGGGGAGACAGAAACACTGCGCTCCTGTTATCTTCGCTCGCTGGAAGAGGCGGAGAAACATGAATGCGCCAGTACTGCCTTTCCGCTGCTGGCTTCGGGATCCAACGGGTTTCCGAAGGATATTGCGCTGAAGACCGCACTGGATTCGATTCAGTCCTGGCTCATGACCCATGAAATGAATGTCATTCTTGCGGTATTTGACAAGGAGTCGTTTGAACTGTCCTCCAATGTTTATGCGGATGTAAAGTCCTACATTGAAGAACACCGGGTCAGTGATCTTGAGAAGAAGGAGTACGGCGCACGGCGCAGAAGAAGGGACAGTACGCTTCCCTTTGACGTGATCGGCATGGCCCTTCCGGTTTCTTCATCCCCCATGCATCACCCCGGGGAGAAAAAGGAAGCTGAAGACGAAAAAGAGGAACGGTATAACGCCGCTCCGGTGTATTCGGATGCGGCGGAAAGTTATGAAAGCAGCACGCATGTATATGCGAGGGAAGCGTATGCGCCGGATGAAATATCCTTCTCGGATATTCTCCGGGGAAGGAAAAAGGAAGAAACGTTCCAGGTGAAACTGTTACAGCTGATTGATGAATCCGGCGAAACCGATCCAATGGTATATAAACGCGCCAACATTGACCGCAAACTGTTCGCAAAGATACGGAAAGACGAAAATTACAAGCCATCCAGAAAGACAGCGATTGCGCTTGCGATTGCACTGAAGCTGAGCCTTCCGGAAGCGCAGGATCTTCTGAAGCGGGCGGGATTTTCTCTCTCGCAGTCCTCAACATTCGATCTGATCATCCGATACTGCTTCGACCGCAGGATATACGATATCAGTCAGGTGAATGCAATTCTGTTTGATTTTGATCAGGAAATCCTCTGAGAAATGTCGCCTTGCGGGCGACCTTTCTTTTGTCTTCTTTTTCTATGATGCAGGTGTAAGGAAGAGGAGGAAACAGAAATGGCTAAGAAGAATCTTACAGAAATCGTATTTATCATCGACCGCAGCGGATCCATGTCGGGTCTGGAAAAGGACACCATCGGAGGCTATAACTCCTTCATTCAGAAACAGAAACAGGAAGAAGGGGAAGCAGTTGTCTCCTGCGTGCTGTTCTCAAATAATTCCGAAGTGATTCATGACCGCATTCCGCTGGACAGGGTGCCGCCGATGACCGATAAGGAGTATGTGCCCATGGGATGCACGGCACTGATTGACGCAATGGGGGATGCAATCAAGCATATCCGCACTGTGCACAAATATGCGCGCGAGGAGGATGTGCCGGAAAAGACGATCTTCGTGATCACAACCGACGGAATGGAAAATGCCAGCCGGAAATACAGCAGTAAGGAAGTGAAACAGCTTGTGGAAACACAGACGAAAGAAGGCTGGGAGTTCCTGTTCCTCGGGGCGAATATCGATGCGGTTGAGACCGCAAAGTCCTACGGTATCGCGGAAGACCGGGCGGTGAATTACTGCTGTGATGCCGGCGGAACGCAGCTGAACTATGCGACGGTCAGCGCAGCGATTGGTACGATGCGGAAAATGAAGACCCGCGTTGACGGCAGCTGGAAACAGAAGATCGAAGAGGACTTTAAGAAACGCGGTCACTGAGATGAAAGAAGGCTTCGGCTTTCTTTCCGTTGTGAGTGAAGACAAAAAGGGACATGATGTGGCCCTAAAGGTAAAAATGCGAACAATACACATGTTATCGGTCATTGCTTAAATGACGATTCTCAAGCTTCGAATGAATGTCTGAAGCGCCGTAAAGAATATCGGTGATTGTCACCTTATCGGAATCCATCACATAGCACACGACATAATTATTGACAATCATTCTGTGAATGCCCTGTGAATGTTCAGGTTCAAATTCAAACAGCGGATATCGCGCAGGATATTCATCGAGTGACAGAATCGCATCTGCAATCCGATTATATTGATTCAGCGCGTCTCGAGGGTTGAATCTTCGGACGTCAACGTCATGGTCAGCGCCTTCCAGAGTGATATCAAAGCCATTCAGGAATAACATGCATGCAGAAAATCCTCCGGGCGGAGGATTTTTTAAACATGCCTGTGATCTGCGATGGACTCGGTCAGCCCGGCGAGTGTTTCCGCAGCTGCGGAAAGAGGACGGGAGCGGTCCCTGATCAGACTGATATGCCGTTCCGGTACAGGCTCCTTCAGGAATACTTCAAATACCTCGCCGCTCTGCAGGGCGGGATGTGCAAGCCTGCGGGGAAGAAAGCCGAGCCCGATATCGTGGGCGACAAGGGGCAGAACCTGATCCGTCGTGGCGGCTTCGATGGGTGTCTGGTAAATCAGGCCGTGCGATTCAAATAACCGTTTGTAAAAGGAATAGGTTCCGGTATGCGGCGCAAGACCGATCAGAGGATAGCGTTCCAGATCATGAAGTGATAAGACTGTTGTTTTCAGATCGGAAAACCGGTTACCGGCAATCAGAATATCCTGAACCGGAAGCAGTTCCGTTTCCTTCAGGGAAGGAGATGCCGTAAACGGAGAAGAAACGACCGCCAGCTCTGCAGTACCGCGGTTGACCGCATCTGCGCCTTCGTTGCTGGAATGGTTGAAGATCTGAATCCGAATGCCGGGATAGCGGCGGCTGAATTCCTGAAACACCCCCAGCATGAGCACATGCAGGGCAATCTCACTGACCGCAATCGACACATGTCCGTTTTCCAGAGAGATGCGGCGCTGGACTTCGGTTTCACCGATGCGGATCTGTTCATAGGCGGCGGAGATATGGGAATACAGCGTTTCTCCTTCCGGCGTAAGCGAGACACCGTTTCTTGAGCGCACAAACAGCCGGCATCCGAGCTGCGCCTCCAGACTGTTCATGGCCCGGGTGATATTCGGCTGGTTGCTGGAAAGAATCCGGGCAGCCTGGGTAAAGCTGCCGTATTTGGCCGCATGATAGAAGATGCGGTAATAGTCGTAACTGAATGCCATGGGATACCTCCATGTCGAAATGACATGATAATAATATCAAACATACGTTATGAACATTATTAAAAACAGCGGAAAATAACCGGGTAACAGTTTTAAACACGAGGTACGGTTATGGAAAAGGATCTGACGGTCGGAAAACCCGAAACGGTATTATGGCGCTTCTGCATGCCCTTATTCGGAAGTATTATCTTCCAGCAGTTATACAACATTGCGGACAGTCTGGTCGCAGGCAAGTTCATCGGCGAACAGGCCCTTGCGGCGGTAGGCAACAGCTATGAGATCACGCTGATCTTCATTGCGTTTGCCTTTGGCTCCAACATCGGCTGTTCCGTTGTCGTATCACGGGTCTTCGGCGCAAAGCGCTACGGGGAAATGAAGAGTGCGGTATCGACCGCCATGATCGCAAGCGCAGTGCTGTGCGCGCTTCTGATGGTCTTCGGCATCCTTGGCTGTACGCCGCTGCTCAATATGATCCATACCCCGGCGGAAGTATTTGCGGATTCCAGACTGTATCTCGATATCTATCTCTGGGGGCTGCCGTTTGTCTTCTTCTACAACATTGCGACCGGCATCTTCTCTGCGATGGGAGACTCTAAAACACCGTTTCTGTTTCTGGCAGTCTCTTCCACCGTCAATATCGCAATGGATATCTGGTTCGTGGCGGGATTCCGCATGGGGGTTGCCGGCGTAGCCTGGGCAACGTTCATCTGCCAGGGCATCAGCTGCGTGCTTGCGGTCCTGGTCGTCGCAAAGCGTCTGCGTGCATTCAAAACCAATGAACCGGCTCCGCTGTTCTCCTGGAATCTGTTCCGTCAGATTGCGGTCATCGCCGTTCCCAGCATTCTCCAGCAGAGCTTTATCTCCATGGGCAACATTGTCATTCAGGGTGTGATCAACGGCTTCGGACCGGGCGTCATGGCCGGTTACTCCGCCGCAATCAAGCTGAACAATCTGGTCATCACTTCATTTACAACGCTGGGCAACGGTATCTCCAACTATACCTCTCAGAACCTCGGCGCAGGCAAGCCATCCCGCATTGCGGACGGCTTCAAAGCCGGCATAAAAATGGTATGGACGCTCTCCCTTCCACTGTTTCTTGCCTACTTCCTGTTCGGAAGGGTATTCCTGAATCTCTTTATTGAGAATGCGTCCAATGAGGCGGTCTCTTCCGGCATGATGTTCCTGCGCATCGTATCGCCGTTCTACTTTGTGGTTTCCGCAAAACTGGTCGCGGACGGCGTGCTGCGCGGATCGAGCCGGATGGGCAAATTCATGACCGCAACCTTCACCGACCTGATCCTGCGGGTCGTGCTTGCGATTGTGCTTTCCCGCACATCGCTCGGCGCAACCGGCATCTGGTGCGCATGGCCGGTCGGCTGGATCATCGCGTGTATCCTTTCGGTCTGCTATTACCGCTCCTGCGGCTACGAACAGGAGCTGCCGGCGGTAAAACCCGCACTCAACGAAGCATGATCTCTTACCGGCGCAGGCCGGTTTTTTCTTTGCGTGAATATATATTAAACTTCCTTACACAATTGACGTACTGTTGCGAAGTCCGCTAATATTAAAGAACAGAGAGAACATAGATATGGACGAAAAAACAAACAAATCAAATGAACTGAAACTGTTTTTGTGTCTCGGCGTGGCTGCGGTCGCGACCGGTGTCCTCGCAGTGATGAACAATAACGCCGGACGGGCTGCCAATCCTCATCCGGTGGCGGAAGCGGGAACGGAAAGCAGCGCTCCTGCGCTGGTTACCAATGTGGTTGCGCCGATCATCGCAGAAGGCGGAACCGGCATTACGGTCACCAAGGCGAGCGACTGGGAAGCACAGTATCCCAATGAGTTCAGCACCTATGCGAAGAACAGTGAGAATGAAGAGCATCACAGTTATATTGAAGCGCATCCGTACATCGCGACACTCTACAGCGGATACGGCTTTGCGATTCAGTATGAAAGTGCACGCGGTCATACCTTTGTCATAGATGATGTGACAAGCACAGGCCGTCCGCACAAGCTGGCGAACTGCTTTACCTGCAAAACCAGTGACTTTACCGCAAAGGCACTGAATGACGGGGACAGCGCATATTCCATGGCATTTGAAGACATGGAAGCACAGATCACCGATCCGTTCGGCTGTTTCCACTGCCACCAGAATGAGCCGGGAACCCTGTATGTAACGCATACCTACCTGGCCAACGCGCTGGCGGATGACATGAGTGCGCAGAATGCGCAGACACTCAGCTGCGCGCAGTGCCACAGCGAGTACTACTTCGATCCGGAAACCAAGGCGACAACGCTTGGCTATGTCGGACTCGACAATGCGACACCGGAAAAGATTCTGGATTACTACAACAACCTGAAAGATGCGGAAGGCAATCCGTATGCCGACTGGGTGGATGAAACCACCGGCGTCCGCAAGCTGAAGACCCAGCATCCGGAATTCGAAACGATTTCCGCTGCCGGCGGAATTCATCCGGACATGAGCTGCGTCACCTGCCATATGGGCACCGCAACAGCGGAAGACGGCACAACATTCACGAACCACTACTGGAGCTCACCGCTCGACAATCCGGATGTTCTGGAATCCTGTAATGCATGCCATGGTGATCTCACCGCAACGGTTGAGGCGATCCATGAAGAAATCATGGGCCGCTGCAACTCCATCGGTGAAGAACTCGCAAAGGCAAATGATGACCTGGCGGCGGCAGTCGAAGCGGGAACCCTCAGTGAGGAAGACCTCGCAAAGGCAAGAGATCTCGCGCGTTCTGCACAGTGGTACTGGGACTTCGTATTCGTAGAGAACGGAAAGGGCGTTCACAACAAGACACTTGCGACGGACTGCCTCGACAAAGCCGAGCAGTATCTCGGTGAACTCAACGGTGTTCTCGGCGCATAAGCGACTGATTCAAGAGACCATCCGGGGCTTCCCGGATGGTTTTTAAATGGCATGCCGATGTTCGGAATGCAGGGGATAAGGGTATAATTTTCTCTGTATATCAAAACCGGAAATACGGCGCAGAGACCGCGTCTCTGCCATCAACAGATCAGAGGGGATAAGAATGCGAAAGAATGAGAAACAGCTGAATATCTGTCTGAATGAACAGGGAATCGATACTGCCTCGGAAACCGCACAGAAATGGATGAATGAGGCGGGTGTGGCTCATGATGATGTGCTGCGGATCCGCCTTGCGCTGGAAGAACTGCTGGATGATATCCGCCGGCATTATGGACAGCCGGTCAATACGGAGCTCTCGTTCCGGAAACGGATCGGCAGTTCCCTGCTTCAGATCCGCTATGAAGGCGACCGTTTTGACCCGAGCGCGCCCTCAGGAGATGAAGTGGAAGACCTGACGCAGTTTCTGCTTACGGAAACCGGCACGCAGCCGTATTACCGTCTGAGGGAAGGAACGAATGAACTGCTGTTCCGGATTCCAAGCCGGAAGCTGACGCCGGAAGTGCTGATGCTGATATGTATTGCGGCCGGCATTGCGGTCGGTCTTGCCGGATCGCTGATTCCTTCCGGGATCCGTACCGGCATCATTGACTTCGGTCTGTCCTTTCTCTCCGGCGGATTTCTGAACCTTCTGAATACCTTCATCGGACTGATGATCTTCCTGTCCGTCGTCAACGGAATCTGCGGCATCGGAAACGCAGCCGCACTCGGAAGAATCGGAAAGAAGATGATGCTGAGATATATTGCGGTGACATTTACGTTCGGCATTGTCTATACCGCAGCCGCGTATTTCTGTTTCCCGCTCCGTAACGGAGCCGGCGCCGGCGGCAGTCAGATTCATGCCGTCCTCGAGCTGGTCTTCGGCCTGCTTCCGTCAAACCCGGTAAAACCGTTTCTGGAAGGAAATACCCCGCAGATCGTACTGCTTGCGGTACTGATCGGTACGATACTCGTTCTGATGGGAAACAAGGCGGAACATATCCGCGCCCTGCTCGGAGAGCTTTCCCTGCTTGTGATGCGCTGCATATCGGTCGTCTGCATCTTCCTTCCGGTATATATCTTCTCTTCGCTGGTCATGCAGCTGTGGACCGGCGGACCGGATCTGCTGCTGCGCTTCTGGAAACCGCTGGTGCTGTGCATCGTGATCTGCGCGCTTTCGATGGCCGTGTATTTTGTGATCACCTGCGTGCGGCTGAAGGTGAAGCCGGCGGTTCTTCTGCCGAAGCTGATTCCGGATTTCCTGATTGGTCTCTCAACGTCTTCGAGCGCTGCTGCGCTTGCGGCCAGTATGGAGATCAACGAGAAGAAACTCGGCATCGATTCCGCTTTCACCAGAATGGCGTCTCCGATCGGCGTGATTATCTTCCCGGCCACTTCCACACTGATGTTCGTGCTGATTGCGGCCTTCCTTGCGGAGTCCTACGGCATGCATGCGAATATCGCATGGTGGATCACGATGTGGATCGCGTCCAGCCTGCTGTCGATGTCGCAGCCGCCGGTGGCGGGCGGCGTCATATCCTGCATGTCGATTCTGCTTGCCCAGCTCAGCATTCCGCAGAAAGGACTTCCTGCCGCAGTTGCACTGGCCATGTTAATGGACTTCTTCTGTACGGCATCCAGGATCTTCATCCTGCATCTGGAAATGTCCCTGCAGGCAGACAACATGCATCTCATCAATCTGGATATCTTCCGGAAGAAGCTCTGATCCGGAATCATTTACAGGAGTTTTTCAATGAAGAAAGTATATCGGTATCTTACCTCCATGCAGTTCGGACTGATTCTGCTCGGGGTGATCATTCTCGTCTCGGTTGCTGGGTCTGTCATTCCCCAGAACAATGAGGCGATGTATTATGTGCGGAACTATCCGAATTTCTATCAGGTGATCTTTGCCCTGAAACTCAATCAGGTATTCTCCAGCTGGTATTTCCTGGCGCTTGTCATCCTGCTATGCATCAACCTTGCGGTATGCACATACCGCCAGCTGAAAAAGAGCATGGCAGAGGAAGCCGTTCCGGCATCCTTTACACCGCAGGTGACATTCAGGGAAGGGCAGGAGGCGGAAGTCCGTTCGTATCTGGAAGGCATGAAATGCAGGGCGGAGACAAACGGCGATGTGACCCGCTATACCGGTAGGGAAATCGGAAAGTACGGTTCCTTCCTGCTTCACTTCGGCATTCTGCTTACGGTGTTTTTCTGGGGGCTTGGATCCGTTGTTCCGAAGATCCTTGATCAGACCTGTTATCCGGGGGAATCCATCCGGCTTGAGGACGGAACAGAGATCCGGGTGGACCGGTTCTCGATTGAGGACAGCACCGGACGGCTGGACTATTCGAGTGACATCGAAGTGATTCTGCCGGACGGACGCTCTTCCGGCGTGCGTACGGTGAGCGTCAATCATCCGGTATCCATGGGAGATTACAAGATTTACCAGCAGACCTACGGAACGGCCGGAAGGATCACGGTTACGGATTCCAAAGGACATTCCGATTCCTTCTATGTTGATCCGCAGGACTTCCTGTCTGCGGACGGAGAAAACGGCATCTGGTATGACAACCTGTATCCGGGATACGAACAGGATGAAACCGGCGCCCTGACTCTGATCACCGCAACCAGCGGACATTATGAAAACCCGGTCTATGTATTTGTGCTCCGCAATCAGGGAGAGAGCGAACAGATGCTTGCGTTTCCGGGGGACACCGTGGAAATCGGAGATCTTACCTTCCGGTTTGATGAACCGGTGGAATATCCCGGACTCCGCATCAAACACTCTCCGGGCGTGATTAATCTCTTCCTGCTGCTGTCGGTCATTCTGCTTACCGCCGGTCTGTATCTGATCTTCTTCCTGCGTCCAATCAATGTGCTTGTGAACAAAGAGGGTTTTACACAGAACGGCAGAAATGAATCACTTGCGTTATCATTAAAACAGCTGTTGTCGAAGGGGGATAACAAACATGCTTGATGCTCTGTTCTTTGCGGGACTGGTACTGTACTTTATTGCGATGATTCTGCAGTTTCTCG